>CAMFJP010000052.1 GCA_945957075.1 uncultured Chlamydiae bacterium | reverse complement strand
GACAACCTCTACATGGTCTTTATGTTTTGTAACTTTAGAGAGCTGTTTGTTTCCTGCGACTTTTAATCCGATCGATCCAAGCGCTTTTTGTAAATGCATTCCAATTTCTTTGTCGAGCAGGGGAAGTAGGTGCTCCCGTTTGTCTATCACTGTGACCTCTGTGCCGAGCGCTGCAAAAAAACTTGCATATTCAGAGCCAATGATACCACCCCCAAGGACAAGGAGGGTTTTGGGAACATGATCGATGCTAAGTAGTCTTGTCGAATCTAAAACGCGCTTGTGGTCAAAAGGGATGTGCAGGGGGTTTCTTGGCTCCGATCCTGTAGCGATTAAAAAGGCCTCGCCTCGGATTCTATAAGAGCATACCCCGTTTTTGTCATATACCCGTAAAAAAGAGGCGCTTTCAAAGGCTCCGGTTCCATAGACCACACGGATATGATTTTTTTCGAATTGTTTTTCTAAATTTTTTTCTTGTTCTTCTATCGTGCGATGGAGTCTGTAATTTAGTTCATTGATGGAGACTAGGGGGAGTGTGTCACTGTAAAAACTTCTTTGATAGAAGTTTGTAAGGTCCAAGATCGCCTCGCGCAGCGATTTTGAGGGGATAGTGCCAGAGTGTAGGCAGCTGCCCCCGAGCTTGCCGTTTTCTATGAGGATGACGCTTTTTCCAAGTTTTGCTGCCTGGACAGCGCCCTTTTGGCCAGCGGGTCCAGATCCTATGACAATAAAGTCTGCATATAATTCTTCCATAAAGAGACCTCTTGCATAACGCGCTTTGCTTGGTGTCGCCGCGCTTTTTGGCAGCTTTAAACTCAAATTTCTCGGCAATATGTCTTCATATTAACTCGAAATTTGAGTTTAAAGCTGCTCAAAAATCACAAGCGTTATCAAGTAAAGCGCGTTATGCAAGAGGTCTAATGTCACATTATCAAATTGGCAAATAATGCCAAATCTGATAACTTTGCACCCATCAATGGGAGCGATGTATTTATGTCCAGAAGATGTCAAGTTACCGGCAAGGTGCCAGTCACCGGCAATAGCTATGCCATTCGTGGTATTGCGAAAAAGAAAAAGGGCGTGGGTTTAAAGGTCACAGGGATCACAAGACGCCGTTTTTTACCCAATCTTGTGAAGAAAAGATTGTGGTTTGCAGAAGAAAATCGTTTTATTACCCTCAGATTGACAACAGGCGCTTTGCGTACGATAGATAGACTAGGTCTTGCAGCTGTTGTGCGTTCTATGCGCGCTGCAGGTGAAAAGATCTAAGTATTTTTTCTTCTTTTTTGTTTTAGCAGTACTTGCTTGCGGTTTTTTTTATGCCGTAAGCAAGACGGTATTTGTAGAAATACCCTCACCTGTTTCTCCTCTTGTCTTTTATGCCAATCGCCAGGGCGTCTATTTTAAAACCCTGTTCTCTCGTATCATGCGCAGTGCGCAGCATTCTTTGCTTTTGTATATGTACGGCCTAACCGATCCCGAGCTTTTAAGCACTTTAGGGGATGTGGCGCGCGCTGGTGTCCATGTTGATTTGGTGTATGATAAAAAGGCTTCGTGCAATGTTAAAAAATTATTACCTGATATAGTGCATGCGCGCCCATTTACAGGCGCTGGGTTGATGCATCAAAAACTTTTGATTATAGATGATCAGTTAGTGTTTCTAGGTTCTGCCAATATGACAACCCCCTCTTTGCATATGCACGATAATTTTGTCATCGGACTACATAGTCCATGTCTTGCAGAGGCTTTAAAACGGGGGGAGTCTTATGCCTGTGATGTGATTCACGATCACTTCTGTGAAATATGGCAATTGCCTGATAAGAAAGGCCTGGCCTTGCGGCGGCTACTCGGTGTTATAGATAGCGCAAACAGCGCCCTATTTCTTGCCATGTTTACCCTCACGCACCCTGATTTAATCGATGCCCTTATTAGAGCCCATAACCGAGGCGTTCACGTGGAGGTGGCGCTTGATTTTTATACCTCTTTGGGATCGAGCAAGGCGGCTGCGGAAAGGCTAAAACAGGCAGGGATTTTTTTGTATTTGAGTCAAGGAGAGTCCCTTTTGCATCACAAGTGGGTCTATGTCGATCGCCGTATTCTTGTGGCAGGTTCTGCGAATTGGACGCGATTTGCATTTGCTAAAAATCGGGATCTTTTTCTAATAATGGATTTGCCTGAGGCAAAAATTGCCTGGATGGATGCGCTCTGTAAGACAATAAGAAGAGAGGCTCTTTATGAGTAATGATATGCTTGCCGTATTTTCTATGGCTTTTTCACTATTTATTCTTTTAGATTCGATTGGCAATATTCCGATGTTTGTTGTCATTATGCATAAGCTACCCTCTCGAAAAAGGCGTTCTATTATTATCAGGGAACTTTTAATTTCCCTGGGTGTGATTTTATTTTTTTACTTTTTAGGGGATCCTATCCTCTCTTTAATTGGCGTCTCGCAGGAGGCGATTTTAATTGCAGGGGGGATCATCCTCTTTCTCATTGCCATTAAGATGGTCTTTCCAACAGCGCGCGATGTGGCCGAAGAGCATGTGCACGAAAGAGAGCCTTTTATTGTTCCTTTGGCGATTCCTTTGACAGCAGGTCCCGCTGTCCTTGCAGCTGTCATGCTCTATGCTCGGCAAGAGCCCAGAGTATGGGTCACGTTGATAGCGATTGTCCTTGCTTGGGCAGCATCGCTTGCTGTATTGCTTTCCTCTTCGTGGATTACAAAATTGCTTGGATCTCGTGGCATTACAGCCTGTGAGCGGCTGATGGGTCTTATTTTGACCATGATTGCTGTTCAAATGTTTCTTAAAGGCTGGAATTTACATGTTATGTAATGATCTATGAATAGACCTCTTTTGAAACTTCATTTATTAGACATCTTGCGTAACTCCATTTGTTTGGTAGCACCGCGCTTTTTGGCAGCTTTAAACCCAAATTTCTCGGCAATATGTCCCCATATTACCTCGAAATTTGGGTTTAAAGCTGCTCAAAAATCATCAGCGCTGCCAAGCAAAGCGAGTTATGCAAGAAGTCTATTTGCTAAAACTGTGTTTTTTGGCAACTGCGATACAGGATTTTTCGGCAATATGTCCCCATATTGCCGAAAAATCCTGTATCGCAGTTGCACAAAAACCATCAGTTTTTTCAAACAAAGCAAGTTTCAAAAGAGGTCTAATATTAAAGCGATTGTGGCCTATGAGGGGACAGGCTATTTTGGGTGGCAAAAGACCAGGATGGGCCCAAGTATTGAGGAAGCGCTTGAAGAGGCTATCTTTGCGGTAACAGGAGAGAGGCCCAAGATCCAAGCGGCTAGCCGTACCGATAGGGGCGTACATGCTCAAGGTCAGGTGATTAATGTCCATTTGCCACCTCAAGATATAAATAGTTTTCATGCTGCATGTAATGAAGTGCTGCCAGACTCGATACGCATTCTGGAAATGCACCAGATGCCAGACGATTTTCATCCCACCCTTTCAGCGCATAAAAAAGAATATCGCTACTATGTGTGCACATCTGCTATTCAACTGCCCATCTACCGTCACGTGTCTTGGCACTATCCAGGGACATTATGCCTATTTGCAATGGAAAAGAAGGCACACGAATTTATAGGTACTAAGGATTTTTCAGAGCTTGCTGGCAGAAGAGAGACAAGAAAAGATTTTGTATGTCATATCGATGACTGCACATGCCATGTATTACCAGAAGGTCGTCTATGTATTACTGTGACAGGAAACCGCTTTCTCTATAAAATGGTGCGCAATTTAGTAGGAAGAATTGTATATGCCGGCAAGGGAACAGCTGGCAGAATGTGCGCTCCAGCGCACGGCCTACACCTTCACAGAGTTTTTTATGCAGCGTCTCATCATTAAAGGTGCTCACACGCACAACCTCAAAAAGGTTGACCTTGAGCTTGAACCCAATCAGCTCATCGTATTTACAGGAGTCTCCGGATCGGGAAAATCCTCTCTTGTATTTGATACTATCTACATGGAAGGGCAAAGACGCTATATTGAGTCTCTCTCTTTGCATGCTAGACGCCATATGGGCTCTTTTCCAAAGCCCGATGTCGAATCTATTGAGGGGATAGGGCCTGTCATTGCCATTGAGCAAAAAACCCTAGGCGGGGGCGTTCGGTCAACTGTTGGGACGATTACCGGGATTTATGATTTTTTGCGCCTTCTTTTTTCTAAAGCTGCCTTGCCCCATTGCCCAATTAGTGGGGAGCCTGTTGAGCCTCAAAGCGTCGCACATATTACAGCTAGCATCATAAAAAAAATCCCTGAAGGTACCCGCATGCTCTTTCTAAGTCCCTATAAAGGGGATTTGGAGACTGCTTTAAGACAAGGGTTTACACGAGCTCTCATAGACGGTGTTTTATACGAACTTACAGAAACTACAGATATTAAAGGGGATAAAATAGAGCTTGTTGTCGATAGACTGATTATGGAGCCAGGATCCCGTATTGTCGAAGCTGTGACAAAAGCTCTAGAGAAGGGGCTTGGGGTTATGCGTGTTATCCGTATAGACACAGGCGAGGCATTTTTTTATTCTAAAGAGGCCTACTCCCCGCGCTCTGGCATTTCATACCCCCCCCTGGAGCCCCAAGATTTTTCTTTTAATCACCCAGATGGCATGTGCTTGCATTGCCATGGACTTGGTAGAGCCCAGGATTTTGATCTTAGCGTATGTATTGACGAAACGTTAAGTATTGCAGAGGGAGCTTGTAAAATTGCGGTGCCCTACAATACCGTAAGACACGGTAACATTTACGATAACCTTGCCAGACTCTACCACTTTGATGTCCATGCCCCCTGGCATACTCTTTCCAAAGAGGCACAGCATGTCTTTTTGTATGGTACAGAAAACCGATGGACGCACATGCATTTTGTTCATCAGAAGACAGGAAAAACATGGCAAGATCGCGTAGAGTGGCGCGGAGCCTTGCACGAGGCAAGGCAAAGATACGAACAGGCAAAAAGCGCCTCTTACAAAAAAAACTTTTCCCATTACTTTAAAGAAATGCTCTGCCCATCCTGCAAAGGAAGCCGGCTGCGTCCTTACCCCTCCTCTGCAACACTGCAAGGAAAAACCATTGCCGAGTATACACACCTTCCAATCGACAGCTTAAAGCAGTTATGTGACTCGATAGATATCCCCTGGGTAGAGGACATTCTGTATGAAATACGTAGAAGAATACGCTTTTTGATGCAAGTTGGACTTCATTACCTTAGCTTGTCTAGGACACAGCCCACCTTGTCTGGAGGAGAGATGCAGCGCGTACAGCTAGCATCCCATATTTGCTCTGGCCTTGTCGGGACAACCTATATTCTTGATGAACCATCCATTGGCCTGCACCCTAAAGACACACAGATGCTCATCCACACCTTTCGAGAGCTCCAGCAGACAGGAAGCCGCGTCATTGTTGTTGAACACGATCCCGATGTCATGGCCGCGGCAGACCACATTGTCGATGTGGGTCCAGGCGCTGGAATCTATGGTGGCAAAATCATCTATACAGGATCCTTTGCAGGCCTTTTAGAGTGCAAGGAGTCTTTAACAGCGCAGCACCTTATACAAAGAGACTCTATAGAAAACCTTTGTTCTCGGCGGCCCCCTACAAAAAAACACCTCACTTTAAAGGGAGCTACCCTTCATAATTTAAAAAATATCACGCTGAAAGTCCCTTTAGGCAGATTTGTTGCAGCAGTTGGCGTTTCAGGATCTGGTAAGTCCTCTCTTGTTACCGAAACACTCTATCCAGCTCTTGCCCGCCATGTCGACGGACACCATCTGCCATCTGGTCCTTACATCTCCTTAAAAGGTTTTGAGGATATAGAGAGCGTCCTTGCAATTGACCAAAGCCCGATTGGAAGAACCCCGCGCTCTAATCCAGCCACCTATACCAAAGCTTTTGATGGCATCCGGGCTCTGTTTGCAGAGCTCCCAGAGGCCAGAGCTTGTGGTTTTGACGCTAGTGCTTTTAGCTTTAACGTGAAAGAGGGCAGCTGTCCCAAATGTCACGGGATAGGCATGGTCCGCATAGACATGGATTTTATGGAAGATGCCTTTGTCATGTGTTCGCAGTGCCAGGGCATGCGTTTTGACAAAGAGATCCTGGGTATTACCTACAAAGGTAAAAACATTCACGATGTCCTTACTATGACAATCGATGAAGCCTTATCTTTTTTACCTAGCTCCATTACAGCGCCTCTTCAGGTGCTTTCCCAGCTTGGACTTGGCTATCTTACCCTTGGACAGCCGTCACCCACCCTCTCAGGGGGGGAGGCCCAGCGCATCAAACTCGCAAGAGAACTTGCCAAACCCCACAGTGGACACACCTTTTATCTCCTTGATGAGCCCACCACAGGACTGCATCTCAGCGATGTCAAAAAACTCCTTTCTATATTGCACGCCCTAGTAGATAAAGGAAATACAGTTCTTGTTATAGAGCACAATATGGACCTTGTGCGCCATGCCGATTGGATTTTTGAACTTGGCCCTTCAGGCGGTTCTATGGGTGGAGAGCTTTTATTTTCAGGAACCCCAAAGCAATTAATAGAACAAGACACCCCAACTGCAAGAGCTCTTCATGCAGGCAGCACATCTGCCCCCGCACATCCATTAGCATCTTCTCCTACCCAAATCGTGATTGAAGGCGCCCGGGAAAATCATTTAAAAAACCTATCCTTAAACATCCCTTTGCATGCAATTACAGCGCTCACCGGCCCTTCCGGCTCAGGAAAAAGCTCTCTTGCATTTCACACCTTATATGCTGAGGGACAAAGACGCTACATCGAAGCCCTCCCTCTTTTTGCGCGGCAGTTTATTAGCAAAATGCCAAAGCCCTCCTTTGACAGAATAGAGTGGTTGTCAGCTGACGTTTGTATAGAAAAAAAGCCTTTTGGTGCAAATTCAAGAAGCACACTCGGCACAATAACAGAAATATATGATTACCTGCGCATTCTGTTTGCGCACATGGGAGTTCCTTATTGCGAAAAAACAGGCAAACCACTTGTAGCAATCACCCAAGAGACCATTTTTGAAGAGTTAAAAACATATACAGAAACCCTCTCCATCTTGGCCCCCATGCGCCCTCCCTTCCCCCCAGGCTTTGTCCGAGCCCGGATAGCTGGCGCCTACGTTGAGCTCAGAGACATCCCCACGGATGAAACCCTCCTTGTTATCGATAGAGTAGCTGCTCGGTCTGAAAAAAGGCTCTATGAAGCGTTGACAGCAGCTCTTGCCCTTTCTGGAGGTAGGGTAGTTGTAGACACAGGCAAAAAAGACCTTCACTTTGCACTCGGTTTTGGAGAAAAAATCCCCCCCATCACCCCCCACACCTTTTCCTTTAACACCCCATCTGGCATGTGCCCAGCATGCGAAGGACTTGGATGTTCAACCTGTTTGGGATCTAGACTTAGCCCCCTTGCGCGATCTGTGCGGATAGGAAGCTACAGCATTGTCGATGTAGTTAACCTCTCTTTGCAAGAGCTCCATACCTTTTTGATAGCCCTTAGCCCTCCCTCCTTCCTAGAAGAGGCAAAAAGAGCTCTTTTGCACCGCATCGATCTACTTCTCCTTTTAGGCCTTGGCTACCTATCCACTCAAAGGACAGCATCTACTTTAAGCAGCGGAGAAATGCAACGCATTCACCTTGCAAGACAATTGGGAACAGGCCTTACAGGGTGCCTGTATGTTTTAGAAGAGCCCTCTTGCGGCCTCCACCCCCAAGACCTCATTCCATTACACAGTGCCCTAAGGCATCTAAAACAGCAGGGCAATACCCTGGTCCTTGTAGAGCACAACCTAAGCACCCTCCGTCTTGCAGACCGCCTTGTTGAACTTGGTCCCTCAGGAGGAAAGTCTGGCGGATATCTTATCGCCGAGGGAACCCCAGCTCAGCTAGAATCCAGCACACGCTCGCTAACAGGGGCTTATCTTAGTGGAAAAAAGACCCTTCCTCCAAAAACATCGACTCGCACCCCTTCCGGATTTTTCACCATCAAGAACATGAAACGCCATAATTTAAAAAACTTGAAGATCACATTTCCTTTAGGAGTTTTTTCTTGCATTTGTGGGGTTTCGGGATCTGGAAAGACAACACTTATGAGTTATCTTGCTGAAAAAGAGGGCAGCCTTCTTGTAGAGCCTCATAGAGGAGGGTATAGCAGCCGGTCCGATATCGCAACCTACATGGAGATCCTGACCCCCCTTCGCCTCTTTTTTTCAGAGCTGCCGATCGCCCAAGCCAAAGGCCTGCGGCCTGCAAACTTTAGTTATAACCACAAAGACGGCATGTGTACAAAGTGCGCTGGGAAAGGACATATCGATATCGATTTTTATTTTTTACCTCCAACGCGCACACTATGCGATGCCTGTAAAGGATTCCGCTTAACCCCTCTGTCTCTAGAGGTGTTTTATAAAGACAAGCACCTTGGCGCCCTTTTGCAGCTCACGGTAGAAGAGGCAAAGGCCTTTTTGCCCCCGCATAGAAAACTTGTACGCCTTTTTGATGCATTGATAGAAACAGGCCTTGGCTATTTGCCTCTTTGCCAAGAACTGCAGACTCTAGCTTCTGGCGAAGCTCTGCGCCTGCAGATCGCCAAGGAACTTGCCAAACCCCGCATGGAACCCACCCTATACCTTTTTGACGAACCCACCCAGGGACTGCACATCGACGATATTGCCAAAATCCTACCCCTATTCCATCGTCTTGTAGATAGTGGACATACAGTCGTTTGCATTGAACACAATGAGGAATTCTTGCATCAAGCAGATTATCATTTCGTTTTAGGACCCGGCGCCGGCCCAGATGGAGGCTCCCTTGTATCTTTCGGCCCTATCAACTATATTAAAAATAAACCTATTGCATAACTCGCTTTGCTTGGTAACGCTTGTGATTTTTGAGCAGCTTTAAACCC
>CAMFJP010000051.1 GCA_945957075.1 uncultured Chlamydiae bacterium | reverse complement strand
AGATTCCTCTACGTCTCGTGGGCTCGGAGATGTGTATAAGAGACAGGGGTGGGGTTCTACTTCTTGTAGACGCTCAAGAAGGGCCGATGCCACAAACCCGTTTTGTCCTTTCCCAGGCATTAAAAATGGGGCTCTGTCCTATCGTTGTACTTAATAAAATCGACAGGCCGCATGCAGATCCAGATCGTGCGCTCAACCTTACCTTCGATCTATTTGTAGAGCTTGGCGCGACAGACGAGCAGCTTGATTTTCCTATTTGCTACGCTTCAGGCCTTGGTGGATTTGCCGTCCAAGACCTCAAAGATCCCCGAGTCGACATGCGCCCCCTCTTCGAACTGATTATTCAAAAGGTGCCAGCCCCTCCAGGAAGCCTAGAACTTCCTTTCTTAATGCAAGCAACAACTTTATCTTACGACGACTTTATTGGCCGTCTTGCCTGCGGTAGAATTTTAGAGGGACAAATCAAAAAAGGCGATCTGATTATAAAAGTTGACAGTGACGGAAAAACCTCTCAACACCGCATCGTAAGAATAGAGGGATACTTAGGACTGAAAAAAGTCGAAATGGAAGAAGCAGGTGTTGGCGACGTGGTCAACCTTGCTGGAATCCCTGAAGTGACCATTGGAGATACCCTCTGTGCACCAGGGCACATTGTGCAACTTCCCCCTATCTCTTTAACACAACCTACGCTGTCTATAGAAATTATGGTTAACAGCAGCCCGTTTGTAGGAAGAGACGGGAAACATGTGACCATGAATAAAATTCGCGAGCGTCTAGAGCAAGAAAGACGTGCTAACATTTCGCTGAAAATTGAAGAAGTTGCATCGAGAGACGATTCTATCCGCGTCTGCGGAAGGGGTGAACTTCATTTAGCTGTGCTCATTGAAGCAATGCGCCGCGAAGGCTATGAGTGCAGTCTATCCAAACCCCAGGTCATTTTCAAGACGATAGATGGGGCTCAGTGCGAGCCCATGGAAATTGTCCATATTGAAGTTCCTCAGGAGTTTTCAGGTTCTGTAATCGAGGAGTTGTCGAGAAGAAAAGGTGAAATGCGCCATCTCGAAACCAATGAGCACGGGATCACAACCCTTACCTTTCTGATGCCAACGCGTGGGCTCATGGGATACCGCAATGAGTTTATGACCATCACGCGCGGCCTTGGCATTTTAACCTCTATCTTTGATAGCTATGCTCCATTTAGAGGCCCCATCCCAGGAAGAAAAAAAGGCGCTTTAATCTCCATTGGCTCTGGCAAAGTCACAGGCTATGCCTGCTTTGGCATCCAAGAGCGAGGCACCCTATTTGTTGGCCCTGGCGATGAAGTGTATGAAGGCATGGTGGTTGGCGAACACAATCGCGATAATGATCTCATTGTAAATGTAACTAAAGGCAAACAACTCACAAACGTCAGAGCCTCTGGTAGCGATGAAAACATTATCCTGACGCCTCCGCGCACATTTACACTAGAGCAGGCGATTGATTTTATTCAGGACGATGAATGGGTCGAAGTCACCCCAAATCACATACGTCTTAGAAAACGCTTTCTCACAGAAAATGAAAGAAAACGGAACGTGAAATCTTAAACGAGGCCCCGTGGAGAAAAAGCATTCTCCAGCTCTTTTTGATGCCATTGCGCCCACCTATGATAAGGTAAACCAAGTACTATCTCTTGGTCTTCATCATAGTTGGAGGGCGCGTGTTGCAAAAAAGCTCCCTAACACCTCTAATTTAAATCTACTCGACTGTGCTACAGGAACCTGCGATCAACTTATTGCCTGCCTTAAAAAACGCTCGAATATCCACTCTGCTGTAGGTATAGATCTTGCAGAAAACATGTTGCTTCTTGGACAAAAAAAACTTGCCCAAACCCCCTATAACTATAAAGTGCGCCTCGAAAAGGCCTCCCTTTGCGACATCCCCTACGCCGCAGGATCCTTTGATGCCGCAACACTCTCTTTTGGCATCCGTAATATAGAGGATCCGGTGGAAGGACTTCGCGAAATTCACCGGGTACTAACCCTTGGTGGCACGCTGCTTGTCCTTGAATTTTCCAGGTCCTTCCTGCCCCTGCACCTCTGGTATTTACGAAACATTGTTCCAAAAATCGGCACCTGGCTATCTGGCCACAAAAGCGCCTACTCGTATCTCAATACAACCATTGAATCCTTTCCATCGGGCGACAGCTTTTGCGCTCTTTTAAAACAGGCGGGCTTTCAATCGGTCACGTGCACCCCCCTTACGGGAGGAATTGTCAGTATCTACGATGCAAAAAAATAGCATTAGACTTCTTGCATAACTCGCTTTGCTTGGCAGCGCTTGTGATTTTTGAGCAGCTTTAAACCCAAATTTCGAGGTAATATGGGGACATATTGCCGAGAAATTTGGGTTTAAAGCTGCCAAAAAGCGCGGCGCTACCAAACAAATGGAGTTACGCAAGATGTCTATTGCATGGCTAGAAAAAAGCCAGATCTACCCAAAGATCTATTGGAAAGGCAAGGGGGATACGGAAGAAATCGTTGCAGTCGGAATAAAACAGGCGTACCGAGAACCACAAAGATCTAAAGCGCCTCTATTTGGAGGCATGCGCTTTATGCATACGCATAAACAAGACTCCATATGGCAAGACTTTCCAGATACCTACTTCTTTGAACCCCATATTATCCACAAAACGCCCTTCTCTTCTCCCACCCCTTATGTATGCAAAGGCGCATACACACACCTTCCCTCTTATCCCGAATGGGAAGCCTCTATAGACGCTGTCTTAAATTCTACGATAGAAAAAGTCGTTTTGGCTCGAAAAACATGCTCTGCAGCCAATCTTAACCCCTTTAGGCTACTACGCTCTCTTTTGCAACCTCACCTTACCTGCTTTTTATTTCAGCCAAAACAAGGAGTTACTTTTCTTGGTGCTACACCTGAAATCCTATATAAACGCAGTGGAGATCTTATAGAAACAGAAGCCCTTGCAGCCACAAGAGCATGCGAAAAGGCAAACGAGCTGCTCTCTGGAGAAAAAGAAGATAGGGAATTTTCTATGGTAAAACATCATATTCACAAAGAGCTCTCTTCCCTATGCACAACCATACAAACGCCCCTAGAAGATACTCTCATGCATGCTGGACATCTTGTACACAAACACTGCACTTTTAAAGGGAAGTTAAAACAAAATATCGATGACAGTGTCATCTTATCCACTTTACATCCAACACCTGCAACTGCTGGGTTTCCCAAACAGGGAGCCTTAGATTTAATAGAAAAATTAGAGCCGTTTGACAGAGGTTGGTACGCAGCTCCCCTCGGATGGATATCGGAAGAGACTGCAAGCGTTGCTGTTGCGATACGCTCGGCCCTTATTGTTGAGAGCAAAATACATATCTTTACAGGTGCTGGTATCGTCACAGGTTCTTTGCCTTCCGCTGAATGGGAAGAACTCAATCTTAAAGCGCTTCCTTTTTTCCGCGTGCTTTGCTAGGATACCTCACATGGACGCGTGGTATCACCACATGATCGATACACTTGTAGAACAGGGTGTCGACTACTTTTGCATTGCACCAGGCTCTAGGTCGGCGCCTTTGGTTCTAGCAGCTGCACATCACACGAAAATAACAACGTTTGTGCATTTTGATGAACGTGGACTTGCTTTTCATGCTCTCGGCTACGGGAAAGCTACCCGAAAACCCGCAGCGCTAATTGTTACATCTGGCACAGCCGTGGGCAATCTTTTCCCAGCTGTTATCGAAGCCTTCCATGCCCATATTCCTTTGATCTTAATTACAGCGGATAGACCGCCCGAGCTACGTGGCAAAGGATCCAATCAAACGATCGATCAGGTCAAATTATTCCAAAGCTATGTGCACTATACAGTTGATCTTCCATGCCAAGACAGCATACTTCCAAGCGGCTATCTTAGCTCTACACTTGCACACGCAGCCTACAAGGCAATGCTTGGTCCAGTTCACATTAACTGCATGATTCGCGAAGGACACAGCAATTACAAGCACACCCCTTGCCCACACGTAGAGTACATAAACCCCGTTCAAAAAATAGATGAAAAAATTCTAGAAAACTGGAAAGAGATATTAAGCGCACAAAAAAATGGTGCTATCCTTCTTGGCGCGCATGCTGCAGAGACCCCTTGTGCACTCAATGCGATTTACGACCTCGCAGAGGCTCTCGGCTGGCCTGTATATGCAGACATCTTATCTGGTGCTAGGTCCTACCCAACGCGTGCACCTTTTGTGCACACAAGCGCAGAGCTTGGCACTCCAGAGGCTATTTTACACTTTGGAGATCGCCTTGTTTCCAAAGAACTGGCTGAATGGATTCAATCATCTACGCCAAAGCTTTACCTCTTAGTAGCTCCACACACACATCTTCACGACCCTCTCCACAAAGTGACACATCGCATCATCTGCGACCCTAAAACACTATGCACAAGCTTAATGCCGCTTTCCTCTAGCACAAAACCGATGCCTCTATCACCCCCAAACGTCCTAGAAAAGCGGTTTTCAGAAAGCTATCTTATGCATCTCATACAAAAAACCATTCCAGAGCATTACGCTCTTTTTATCGCAAATAGCATGCCCATTCGAGATGCTGAGCGCTTTTTTTTCCCCCATCGCAAAATAGGCCCTATTTTTGCCAATCGGGGGGCCTCTGGAATCGATGGCAACATCGCAACAGCCTATGGGATTGCCCAGGGACTGCAGCGCCCAGTGCTTGCGATTTTGGGAGATCAAACCTTTTTACACGACCTCAATTCCCTTGCCATGCATAGACACCTCGCCCATCCGGTCATATTTCTTGTCTACAACAACCAAGGTGGGGCCATCTTTTGCTCTCTCTCCATCGGCAAAAATCCCTTATGCGAAACCTTTTTTACAGCAAAACACCCCTTCACCTTCAAAGGCGCTGCCGAAACCTTCGCGATCCCTTACTACACAGCAGACTCCCTAGACACCTTCTCAGAGGCACTCTCCTCTCTTCTCTCCATGGAAAAAACATGCCTACTTGAAGTCGCAACTCAGATTAACTCATGTTAAGCAGTCGCTGATTCTGTCTTGTAACATGAGTCAGATTAATATAGAAATTAAAGATCGGCAAGAAGGTGCCATATGTCTTCCTCTGTAATGTCATGGGGGACAAGTTCGTCGCCTATAAGGCCAGCTGCAAGAGCACTTTTGCGTACTTTAAGCTGCTGCAGTTTCTCCTCAATGCTCAAAGGGGTTAGATACCGTCTGGCAATCACCGTATGCTTTCTACCTAGCCTATGCGCACGATCTATTGCCTGCGCTTCCACAGCATCATTCCACCAAGGATCAAAAAGAAAAACATAGTCTGCAGCTGTTAAATTTAGACCGACACCTCCGGCCTTAAGACTAATCAGAAAAAGGGTGGTATCTGGATCTTCTTGAAAGGCTCTTACACTTTCTTCTCTATTTTTAGAACTGCCATCGAGATAGACAAAATTCCATCCCTTTTCTTTAAAGGCGCTTGCAATGAGTTTTAGCATCTCTGTAAACTGGCTATAGATTAGCGCCTTTTTTCCCTCTAAACTTTCTATGTCGATCAACAGCTGCTCAAGCTTGCCACCCATACCGCAGTTTGCATCAACAAGTCGTGGATCACAGCTGATTTGCCTAAGACGCAAAATAAGCTCTAAAACCTCCATCCTGTGCGCCTGGAGCCCCTCTTTGCTAATTTTTGACAAAAGATCTTTTCTTCTGTGCGCAAGTAGAGATTCATAGCAAGATCTTTGCTCTGTCGACATCTCCACCCACATCAGCTGTTCACATTTTTCCGGCAGCTGATCTGCGATCCGCTCTTTACTGCGGCGAAGAATAAAAGGAGCAATCTTTTTCTGTATTCTTTTTAAATAGCGGCTGTCTTGCTGCGCAGCTAGCATCTCAGCCTGAAAGCTTTTTTTATCTCCCAAAAGTTCGGGACACAAAAATGCAAAAATAGACCACAGCTCTTCCCATCGATTTTCAATCGGGGTTCCGCTTATCGCAACACGCATACGTGCCCGTAAACTACATGCGCATTTGGCTACTTGGGCTTGCGCGTTTTTAATATACTGCGCTTCATCGAGAAAAATCGCTGTAAAGTCTGTCTGTTGCAAAAGAAGATAGTCCCGGCGCAAAAGGGCATATGAGGTCAAGGTAAGGCCAGGAAATCCCTGAGGCAAAAATCGCGCAATTTCAGCATGCCAATTAAAAAGAAGAGATGTTGGAGCTACAATAAGAACCCGGCTTTCAGGATCAATTCTTGATAAAAAGGCCAGCACCTGTACAGTTTTACCAAGACCCATTGCATCGGCAAGTAGTCCCGAAAAGCCAGAACGAAAAAGCCAATCCAACCAATCAACGCCCTCTTGCTGATAGAGATGAAGCGTGCCACAAAAGCAACTTCCAGGCTCTGCCCGCTTTTTTTCTGTCCACGTGCCGCATGTGCGCTCCCATTTGTCCTTTGCAAGCACGCCCTCTAATAAAGCAAAGTGGCTTTTTTTAATGCGAATCTGCCCAATGTCCTCGCAGGAGGCCGCATCAATAAGACCCACGTGGCCAGAGCTTAGCTCAATAAAGCGCTCATTTTTATTAAAAGCCCCCATGACCTTTTCCACATCGGCCTTATAAGAGCCGTAATGTATTTGACCTCTTAGCGCTAAAGCATCTGACATCTCTTCACAAAAAAGATCTTGTTTTGTTTGCAAGACAAGCGCTCTTCCTTGATGATCTATCACTTTCCATCCAATCTCTAAAAGAAAGGTCAGGCTTTTTGCTACAAGATGCATCGGACAAAAATAACGCGATCCTTCCATAACCAGGCTGATAAAGCCTGTCTCTAAAAGATCTTTTTCCCAGCTTTTTTCCTCCTCTCTATTTCTCCATGCTACCTTTTCGATATCTTCAATCTTTACTCTCCCCTTGCCCTCATACTCCATCCAAAGATCCGCACAGGCTCCAAAACGATCTTTTAATTGCAAACAAGGAAAGGGAAGAATAGGAGCTAAAGGAGCGATATCCCAGCGAACGAGGGGCGCCCCTTCCATCTCCAGCTGATCTGTAAATTTTTCTTGAATAGATGCGGGAATCTGTTTTGGCTCTTCTAAAAGCCATCTTTTTTTAATATTAAGAGGACGCAAGACTCCATCTTGAAGTACCCAAGGAGGGTCTGTTTTGATAATTAAAGCAAAGCCGCCCTCTATATGGCCGGTTGCACGCCATGATCCATCCTCTAAAGAGACAATGTCATAGCGATAAGAGATTTTTTTGAAAGGATCTACAATAACGCGTTTGCCTTCAAAAAACAGGCGCCCTGTCGCCCCAAGTAAAGGCAATAAAGAGGATACAGCTTCTTCTTGGATATGTATTTTGTGGAGGGCAATAACCTCTGCTGTATACAACGTTTTTTTGCGAAAGCTATACTCTTGCCGCATAAGCGCTGCAAGAAGATCCTTGTCCCTCTGAATTCTGATAAAATCTTCGCGATAAAGGGGGCGCCGCCTCCCCCCATCCTCAATTTGAATGCAAAGACACGTTGAAGGTTCGACAACAAGATGGTAACAAAAACCCGTCATGCCGTTTTTGTAATACGACGAAAGGGCTTGGGATGAACCTCTGGTGAAAAGGCCCGCACTCTAGAAGATCCAATACATTCTGTACAACAGCAACCACGCATCTTTTCAGCGCATGTAGGACAGCTTAAAAACAGCTCGTTACAGTCCATATTCGCACAGTTATAGTAAGTATCAGATGGCGTATCACAAAAAGCACATGAGCTGATAGGCTCTGGATTTTCTCCGGGTGCTATAGGCACAACCATGCGATCATCAAAAACAAACAGCTTACCTTCCCACTGAGAAGACCCCTCGTTTAGCCCATAACCTATCACGCCACCATCGAGCTGATAGACTTTATCAAAACCCTCTTCTTTTAAAAGAGCAGAATAAAGCTCGCAACGAATGCCCCCTGTGCAATACATCAAAACCGTTGTTTTTTCAGGATCTTTTTTTTCTTTAAGCTGCTTGGCATAAAGAGGAAATTCGCGAAACGTCTCTAAAGGAGGCATTTCAGCTCCTTTAAAGCGACCAACAACCCACTCATATTGATTGCGCACATCAAGCACAATCATATTTTCATCTCTATGTTCTAGTTTTTCCTTCCACTGTTTAGGAAGCAATCTTTCTCCCGTCTTTGCCATATCCACAGTCGCATCCAAGGCAACCAGCTGCTTTCTATACTTTACAGTTTTTCTTGGGAAAGCGTGTTCATGATACGTATGTTCCTTAAAAACAATATCTTGAAATGGCGCCCTTGCATGAAGCCACTCCTTATAGATCTTAGCGTGCTCCTCTGAAGCGCTCATTTGTCCATTAATCCCCTCTTCGGAAATATAAATCCGCGCGCGCACATCTAAATCTTGAAACAGAGCAAGGTGATCTGCCACCTCTTTATGGGGATTATCCAACTTTACAAATCCATAATAGGCAAGAACAACGTACATAAAACTCCTCAATAAATAGCCCGTATGATATCAAAACGTGTGAGAATACCACAACCCATTAAATTATGCTCTTATATCGGTTGCTACTTTGTTTTCTCTTGTGTGCCGGGTGCTCACCAAGCAGTTTAGAAGACTTCCATGGCGAAGGGGAAATACTGACCTGGAAGCTTGTTACTGAACTACAAAAGATCGAAACACAAGATCAACTACCAAAAGCCCTACCAACAATACAAAAATATTTCATATCTCTTATGAAACTGGCTATTGAAGCAGAAAAATTTCATATAAAACATCCCGACGCGTCCAGACCCGCCCCAACAAAAGCAAGCTGGGCGCTCCGCTCAGAACTAGAAAGAATTTATACGTTTGATAATGGCAGAGCTCTTATTGAAGAGGCTGCACGCCCCGCCCTTTTGTTATTTGCGAAACCAAAACAATCAGAACAAAGCCAGCTACAAAACCGGCGATAAGAGCTGGAACCTGAAATCCAAGCAAGGGTTCTAC
>CAMFJP010000050.1 GCA_945957075.1 uncultured Chlamydiae bacterium | reverse complement strand
CAGGCAAAAATGTTACATATTGATTTTTTACGCTGTGACCTTTTGCCCATTAAGCAACGCATCCCTATTACACTATTTTTTTCTCCCGATACCGCCAATGCATTCAATCCGAAAAATTGCCATGTGATGGAAACTCCTCTAATCCAAGAGCACAATGGTCTATACTTCCTGCAAGATGCTCTTTACGCTAAAGGAGTCAGTCGCCTGTTTTTGGAAATCGTAGAAGAAATGATGCAACTTGTCATCATTGTTAATCCAGCGCCAGAAACCGGCGCACTCTCCTGGAGCACCCAATTTATAAATCCACGAGCCCTCGAAGACAGATATGTCTCCATTCTACTTTCAGACCCCTCTAATGACGAGATTAGCCACTTAAGTCCAGCTTTACGGGAAGAATATTTGCGCAATAGATTTCGTAGTTATATGAGCAAATTTCAATTGTTTAAAGCCGATGACGCAAAGCTTGAGCTGAACATCTCTTTAGAAAAAGGGGCCGTCATCATTAAGGAAAGATAACACCTCATATGCTCACCCTTTTAAAAAGTACATTATCTATTCAAGGGGGAGCGGAAAAATATGCTAAAGCCCTTGCTCAAGCCTTTGTAGATCGCTTTGGAAGCATTACTCTTGTGACAAGTGGCACGCCCCCTATCCCCATGCCTCAAGTAAAGATCGTCACATACACCCCACGCTCTCGCCTCAGCTATAAAAAAGTACAAGAATACGACACCTTCTGCACATCCTATATACAAAAACACCCCACCCCCTACATCTTTAGCTTAGATAGAAATAGCCATCAAACCCACATCCGCGCAAGCAATGGAGTCCATGCAGCTTATCTAGAAAAACGCAAACACTACGATTCGATATGGAAAAAGCTTACCCATCGCTATAACCCCCTACATGCACACATTTTAAAAATAGAAAAGACAGGATTTGAATCAAGCGAAACACAGAAGATTTTCACAAACTCCCACATGGTTGCACAAGAGATCATAGAATATTACAAAACACCTCCAGAAAAAATTCATGTTATCCATAACGGAGTTGAATGGCACGCTCTGCAAAAAGCATTCGATGCCACTCTTTACCCCAATAGAGAAACATGTCAACTTCTCTTTATTGGCAATGGATACAGAAGAAAAGGCCTCCCCTTTCTACTAAGGGCCCTATCTCTTATAAAAGAGGCCGAATTCCACCTCCATATTGTCGGAAAAGAAAAAGACGTAACATGGTTTATTAAATATGCCCACAGTTTAGGCCTTAGCAATAAAGCAACATTTTATGGACAACAAAAAGATCTCCTCCCTTTTTATCAAAAAGCAGATATGATTCTTATTCCCTCGTACTATGACCCCTTTGCAAACGTCACTTTAGAGGCCCTTGCCATGGGCGTTTTTGCCATTTCATCGACATCAAATGGCGCCTCTGAAATTTTAAATCCTCACTCCGGCATAGGGTTTTCGATCGAAGATGGTGAAAGCAACCTAGCAGAAATCATACATTTCCATATGCGCAAAAGAAAAACCCCTATAGCAGCTCAGATCATTAGAGAATCTGTGCGCGCATTTGATTTCTCCATGCAGTTACAACCCCTCATTGCACTATGATAGGGCATCAAATCACCTATTCGCTAATCAGAATCTGCACATGGCCCTTTAGCCTTATGCCCTATCCTTGGATTCGATCTATAGGCCGCATTCTTGGATCTTGCGCCTATTACCTCATGCCCACCTTTCGCAAACGAACATGGAGCCATTTAAGCCTTGCCAGCACTTTAAATCTCACCACAAAAGAGATGAAAAAAATAGCTAAAGGCTCCTTTCAGAACCTCATGATCACCTGTCTTGAGTATGCAAAATTTGCAAAAGAAAAAAACATCGGACGCATCGCACAATGTAAAAATCCAGAATATGCAGCATCTCTACTCAGTCAAGGAAAAGGGGTCATCTTTTTTTGTGGGCATCAAGCTAATTGGGAAGTCCTTTTTTTAGAAGGAACGCAACGAATGCCAGGAACCGCTATTGGAAGACCTATCAAAAACACACTACTATACAACTGGGTTCTATCCATACGAACCAAATATGGCGGCAAGATCGTCCCCCCTAAAAAAGCACTGTACGAAGGACTCCGTGCTTTAAAAAAAGGATCTTTTCTAGGGATTGTAGGAGATCAAGCCATGCCAGATAGCGGCTACCAATCTCTCTTTATGGGTAGAAAGGCCTGGACATCTTCAGCGCCAGCGCTACTTGCTCACCGCACAGGCGCCTGCATCATCGTCGCGATGACAAAAAGAACACCCACCGGATACTCGATTACATACTCAGACCCCATCTATCCAGATCCGCAAGCGCCACTTGACCAAGATGTCGATAGAATGATGCTAGCTGCCCTAGACATCCTAGAAAAAAGCATTTGCGACACACCAGAGGAATGGCTATGGCAACACAACCGCTGGAAACAACAACTCCCAGGACGCATTAAATCCCCCTTTCGCCACGACGCCCTATGCGTTCTACTTTCTAAAGACACATCGCTATATCCTAGCTTAAAAACACTACGTAATATTTATCCCACAGAATGTTTTCACATCTTCGTCCCCAAAGAGCACCAAGAGCACCTACCATCCATTGAAGATGCCATCATCCACCCCTACGCACATACCCCATTAACCACAAAAGATTACAGATTTAAACTCGTATTCAACTGGACACAAAAAAACTATAAACGTTATTTTCCCAGTGCATTTCAGATCTTAAGCATCCCAAAGATATACAAACTTGCAAAAACGCCACAGTGCACCCTAGAAGAAGCACTACAACACGCACTCTTAGACCAAAAATAATACTAATATGCCAGCCTTTCGCTATTTTATAGATCAACCATTAACAGCCTCTGCTCATCTTACATTAGAAGGAGATGAGCTACATCACCTTAAAACAGTCATGCGCGCACAAACGCAAGACCCCATTGAACTTGTCAATGGGCGCAATGTACTCGCTGAGGGAAAAATTCTAGACATACAAAAACATACAGCGCACATACACATTCAAAATGTCCAAACGACCCCTCCTCCTATTCCACTTATCCTAGCGCAGGCGCTCCCTAAAACCCCACGCCTTGATTATATCTTGGAAAAAGGAACAGAACTTGGCGTCACAGAATTTTGGTTGTTTCCCTCAATAAATAGTGAAAAGAAAGAGATCTCACAAACACAATTGCAACGCTTAAAACACATTACCATAGCAGCAATGAAACAATGCGGAAGACTTGATTTACCCCATATCGAAATAAAAAAACAACTGTCCCTATGGAAACCCCATTCGGGCAACAACTTTTTTGGCGATACGGATCCAAACGCTCCGCTTTTTGGAACAACACCAGTAAAAAAAATATCAACACTATTTTTTATTGGCCCAGAAAAGGGTTTTCACCCAAAAGAAATTTTACTCTTACAAAACACACTTCATGCCACAGGGGTCAAATTGCACCCCCATGTTTTACGCACAGAAACAGCCGCTGTAACAGCTGCAACCTTAGCTAGCTATTTTCTTCATCTTCATCCGTGTCATCATCTTCCATAATGATCACATCCTCATCCACATCATCAGAATCTTCAGACTCGTCTCTGGAGGACTCTCCCGCCTGATGCTGCCCTTGAGGCGAAGTAGGTGCAACCGTTTGAGGGGGAACTGCAAACCCACACACTGCAATCATCATGAAAAAAGTAAAAAATATGCTTTTCATAACACCTCGATAGTTATACCATTTGTCAATAACTCGTAGGGCCAAGTTTTACCTTACCTCTAAACGTACGATAAATATACCAACCATAGGCTAATACAAGAGGAACACCAATTAGCACAATAATCAAAAGCACCGTTAAGGTCAGTGTAGATGCAGCTGAGTTTATAAAAGTAAGACTATTTCCTTCAATCGTAGAGCGCACAAGAAAGGGAAAGGTCCCGACTCCAAACAGAGCAAATAAAAGAGCCAAACCAAGACAAGAACTTCCAAAGGCTCTCAAATCCCGCTTCTTTGCAATTTCCCTTGGAATATTACAGATACAAAGCAACGTCGCTATAGGCAAAAGATAAGCAACTGGATATTCATTAAACCGCGCAATCATATGAGGCATCCACACAACCGTTGCTATAGTCATAACACAATATATCGCAATAAAAAAAGCCACAGCCCTTTTGCTCCACACCCGCAAACGTGCCTGTAGAGCCCCCTCTGTTTTTACAACAAGATATAAAGCGCCATGCATCACAAACACAGCAACACTCATAAATCCAAGCAGCACAGTATACAAAGAGAAAAAATCGCCAAAGCTTCCTATAAAATCTTTTTCAGCATTTAAAGGAATCCCCTGAATTAAATTTCCAAGCACAAGCCCAAGTCCCCAGGCGATCACCCCACTTGCTACACAAAATACAACATCCCATGTAGAACGCCATTTAGATGATACCCGTTTACTTCGAAACTCAATCGCCACCGCACGAAAAATAAGACCTACAAGCAAAACCATGCATAAATTATAAAAACCTGAAAACAAGGTCGCATAGACATCTGGAAAACCGGCAAACAACCCCCCACCAACAATAATCAGCCAAACCTCATTTCCATCCCAAACAGGCCCAATCGCATTAAGAAAAATACGCCTATCTTCATCTTTTTTTGCACATAGATGCAACATACCAACGCCAAGATCAAAACCATCAAGTATTACATACAATACAACGGCAATACCGATGATAAAATACCATATCAAATCAAGACTTAGCATAAGGGTCCCTATATAATGCTTCTAAATCCCCTTCCGGACCTTCTTTAATTTTACGATCCAATAAAAAAATAAAAAGTGCAAACAGCAGCACATAAATCACAATAAACATCACAATAGACCCAATCACTTGCCCAGGTTGCACAATTTTCGACACCCCTTCGTGCGTCCGCAAGACCCCATACACAATCCATGGCTGTCTGCCAATCTCTGCCGTCATCCACCCCGTTTGGTTAGCAATTTGCGGAAACACAACCGATCCCACAAGAGCACGCAGAACCCACTTAGATTCCCTTAACTTACCCCGTTTCCATGCGATCCCAGCAGCGGCAACACATAAAACCATAAGCCCCCACATCGCAATCATCAAATGATACGCTTGAAACACAATCCCAATAGGGGGACGATCCTCTTTAGGAATACGATCTAAACCCGTTACAGGATGATTAATATCAAGATAAGTCATTAAACTCAAAAGACCTGGAATTTTTAACCCCTTCACCTCTTCCGTTTTCTCATCCACCCATCCAAAGACAGTCATCGGCGTTCTTGGCTCTGTTTTATATACTCCCTCCATTGCCGCCATCTTAGAAGGTTGTCTGCGCGCGACTCCCCTTGCAGTATCATCTGCCGATAAAAGCTGTAAAAATAAAACAATCGCCCCCATTACAAGCCCCATTTTCAAAGAGCTTTTTGCAAAAGCCAAATGCTTTTTCTTTAAAAGATAATAAGCTCCCACACTAACAACAAGAAAAATACCAGATAGCCAGCATCCCAAAAGCACATGAGTTAAGCGCTCTACAGAAGAGGGATTAAATACCATTTCCCAAAAATGCGTTACTACAGCACGAGTAGAATCGCCCTCTCCAACCACCTTAAAACCAGCAGGTGTTTGCATCCACGAGTTAGCAACCACAATCCAAAGTGCACTAAAATGCGCCCCCAGTGCGACACATATCGTAGAAAAATAATGCATCCGAGGACTCACCCTCTCCCATCCAAAAAGCATCACCCCTAAAAAACCAGCCTCAAGAAAAAATGCAAATATACCCTCAGCTCCAAGAGCACTGCCAAACACATCCCCCACAAAGCGAGAATAACGCGCCCAATTAGTTCCAAAACCAAACACCTGAACAATGCCCGTTGCAACCCCAAGGGCAAATGTCAAAGCAAACACCTTGATCCAAAATTTTGTCAGCTGCTTATACAAAGGGTTTTTCGTCTTTATATAAATCCCTTCCATCAAAACCAGCATCAAACCAAGCCCAATGCTCAGCGGAGGATAAATATAGTGAAACCCACTTGTCAAAGCAAACTGCACCCTTGAAAGAAACACAGCATCCATATAGCCACCTACTTTCTCGAAGTTATACCAAAAGCTGTAAATAATAACCTCAATTTCCAGCTTTTTATGTCTATAGGCCTGCGTCGAGGCTCTATTTTTCAATGGGCCTAAAAAACCTGAAACTGAGGTTATTAATTGGAAAAAGAATTATGGAGACAAGAAAGGAAAGAAGAAAGACCAAGCCCCTTCTCTGCAGAGATGGAAAATACGCGTTCTTGTGGGCAGCCACTATGAGCCTTAAACTCCTCGATGAAACGGTCAGCACCTGGAACATCATTTTTATTGAGCACAATCAAAAAAGGCTTTTCTAATACAGCCGGATTATATGCCAAAAGCTCCGCTTGCAAAACACGAAAATCCTCAAGTGGAGTCCTTTCCTCGATGCCAGAACCGTCAATTACATAGACTAAAGCAGAACTACGCTCGATATGCTTTAAAAACCGCAAACCCAACCCTTTATTGGAGTGAGCGCCCTCTATAATTCCTGGAATATCTGCAATCAAGATGCGTGTAGCATCTGGTTTTTCAATATACCCTAAATTCGGATGCAGCGTTGTAAAAGGATAAGCCCCAATACGCACAGGAGCCCCAGAGATCTGTGCCAAAAGCGTCGATTTCCCAGCATTAGGCATGCCAATAAAGCCCACATCGGCAATCAACTTTAATTCAAGGCGCACCTCTTTGGACTCACCAGGAAGCCCCTCTGTGCAAATATAGGGAGCTCTTCTTGTAGAAGTTCTAAAGGAAGCATTACCTCTACCCCCTCTTCCCCCCTGGCATAGACACACTTTTTGTCCTTCATAAAGAAGATCACACAAAAGTTCTTTTGTCTCTCTGTCATAAATCAAAGTCCCAAGAGGAACCTTAACCGTAAGATCGCCCCCAGCTCTGCCCTGGCGGCAACCACCACCGCCCCCTGCGCCATTAGCAGCAGCAAGAAAGCGTCGATTTTTTAGGTGTTCTAAAGAAATAAGACTAGCGTCTGCCTCTACAATAACAGAACCGCCAAAACCTCCACCACCCCCAGCAGGACCGCCTTTGGGAATAAATTTCTCCCTTCTCCAAGCAATGACCCCATTGCCCCCCTTCCCTCCAGATACTGTAACATCTAATGCGTCAACAAACATAGGAAGAAGGGGTGTTAATTAAACAGGAGGTAATACAGATATAGAGCATCGTTTCCCTTTTCTATGAAAAACAACGCCATCAATAAGGGCAAACAAAGAATCATCTTTGCCAATACCAACATTTTTTGCAGGATGCCATCTTGTACCCCGTTGGCGTACAAGAATGCTACCAGCCGTTACTTTTTCTCCAGTCGTTGCTTTGATTCCAAGCCTTTGAGCATTAGAATCTCTACCATTGCGTGTAGAACCCTGACCTTTCTTATGAGCCATGACATATACCTATAAATAAATTAAACGGAAATGCCCACAATTTTAACACGCGCATAGTGTTGTCTATGACCTACTTTGCGTCGTATTCCTTTACGTCTCTTGTATTTAAAAGAGACAACTTTTGGACCTTTAGATTCACCAAGACATGTGCCCCGCACAACACATCCATTAACGTGAGGAACGCCCACCTTAACACCTGCATCTGTATTGACCAAAAGAACATGTTTAAATTCAACTCCACCCTGTGCATCTGAATCCAAAAGCTCTACGTCAATAACGTCGCCCTCTTGCACTTTATATTGTTTACCACCGGTTTCGATAATGGCGTACATGGTACCTACCTCCTAAAGACAGCCTTTTCTAATGATGTGCACGCGATATACACAAATGAATTCAAAAATGGGATTTTGGCTCAACTGGCGCCGCAGGTTTGGAGTAGCAAAGCGATTCCAAAGATGCGAATGTCAGGCAAAGTCAAAAAACCAATTTTTGAGTTCATTTGTGTATACAAGGCGCCATGTTAAAATACTAGCCCCTTGAAGTCAAGAAGGATGCTTAAAAAGACGCCCTTTAGATTTTTTTTTGTAAGGCATATGCCCCTGAGCCCCATACACAACTTCATGCAAGGTCTCGATAGCCATAAATGCAGAGGGATCTTCTCGCAAAGTAATTTCTTTTAACTCAGAAAGATCCAAACGCTCCACAATCACAAATAAAATCTCACGGGCATTACCAGAAAATCCACCCCTACCATGCATAATTGTCAGTCCAAGACCGAGCTCATTTGTTATTGCGCTTGCAAGCTCCTTGGATTTTGAAGAAATAATCAGTACAGATTTCAATTCATCCAATCCTACAATCACAAGATCGATCATCTTAAAGGCAACAATAAACATCATGAGCGAACGCAAGGCAATATGCCAATCTTGAAAGATCCACCCGTAGGCACCAAAAACAAATATATTTATAAACAAAACAACCTGACCAACAGTAAATCCCTTTTTACGATTAATGATAATCGCAAGAATCTCTGTTCCGTCAAGGCACCCTCCGTGACGAATAATCAACCCAACCCCAATCCCTAAAATGGCTCCGCCTATCACAATCACCTCAAGAGGATCACTTGCAAAAGGGGGCGCCTTTTGCAAAGCAACAAGAAACCCGGCAAACAGCACAATCGCAAGAAGCATCTGCAAAAGAAACGTACGCCGAATGTAGCGATAAGCGAGATAAATAAAAGGCAAGTTCAATGCAAGCAAAAGATAAGGGAGATAATTACTACCAAACAACCTGGAAAGAATCAGCGCAATACCAACAATCCCACCGTCAATCAATTGATTTGGAATTAAAAACACGCGCAAAGAAACCGCCGCCAGGAAAGCTCCCACAGCCATCCAGAACAACATAGACCCATACTGGGCAACACTTCTTTTTTGTGTAACAGGCATACAGTGTACTATAACTCTAACAATGGGAAGATACAAGAAAAAATACGCGGGAGACGGGGCTCGAACCCGCAACTTCCGCCGTGACAGGGCGGTGCTCTA
>CAMFJP010000049.1 GCA_945957075.1 uncultured Chlamydiae bacterium | reverse complement strand
GTTCCAATCTGTGTACTCTACGTGGACAGTGATATCAAAGGCTCTTTGCCATTGCTGTTGTATTGCTTGAGTAATTCTGCGCGCACTTTCTGAATTAGAGGCGCTAAAGGAAACAATTGGAAACGTCTCTTTTGTTAGCTGAAGCTCTTCAAGAGCTTGGGTAAAAAGCTCCCGCGCTTTTTCTATATTGCCATCTGAAAAATAAGGCTCTTCTTGAAATGCTAGCGATGCATTAAACACTCGCATGGCAGATGTACTGTCGTATGTAAGATGATCTACTATCTCTTGGCGATCTAATGCGTATGCAAATGCAAGGCGTAATTTTTGATTGTTAAAAGGGATTTTTTGGACATTGAATAATGCCCAAGAGGTCATAAAGGCATCTTTAAAAAGGACTTGACCTGTACGTGCAAGATCCCCAAGGGCATCTGGAGGGAATAGGGTCAGGGGTCTACCAAACCAGTCTATCTCCCCTTTTTGAAAGAGTAGAAGGCCTGTTGTTTCATCGCGTACAAAAGTTGTATAAATAGAGGGAAGATGAATAGAGGCTGCATTCCAATAGGTTGGATTTTTGACTAAAATGAGCTCTTTTTCTAAATTCCAGGCTTGAAGGCGGAAGGCGCCATTACTTACAAACCCCTCCCCTGTTTCGTTAGCCCAATCGGGATTTTCAAGATCAAGTTCCATGGGAATGGGGGCATAGGGAGCCGTGGCAGTTGTTTCTAAAAAATAGGGAGCTGGAAATTCAAGCTCTACACGCAAAGTTTTTGCGTCTAAGGGGTAAATCCCAACCGCATCTAGCTCCATCTCTCCTTGTAAAATTTTTTGAACGTTTTTTATTGCATAAAAGAGGTGTGCTGCACGCGTTGCTGTTTTAGGGTTAATAATGGATTTCCACGCATAAGCAAAATCATAGGCTGTGATTTCTTTTCCATTTGTCCAATGAGCTGAGCGTAAATAAAAGGTGTATGTCTTTTTGTCTTCGGAAATAGTATAGGATTCTGCAAGAGCGCATACAGGTTCTCCATCTTCTCCAATTCTCATGAGTCCATCGAACAACATTTTTACAAAGAAACTCGCATACGATTCATATGCCTGTCTTGGGTCTAAAGCTCTTGGCATAGAGCGTTGGTTAAGGCGTAGCGGACGCTCTTCAGTTTTTTGTACAGGCGTCTTTTTACCGCATGAACATAGTAAAATAGAAAGGAGGAGGAGTTTCATCAGAGATTTCATAAGCAATTCCTTAGACAAGAAGCAATGAGGGGTTTTCTAAAAAGGTCTGGAGCGTTTTAATAAATTTAGCGCTATCGGCGCCATCAATGACTCTATGATCAGCGCATAAGGTGAGTTGCATTTGGCGTGCTGCAACAACCTCCCCTGCTTTTATAACGGGTTTTTCTATGGCCCCACCAACACATAAAATAGCACCGTGGGGAGGGTTAATTATTCCAGCAAATGCATCAATACCATACATTCCAAGATTTGAAATGGTAAAAGAGCCTCCCATATATTCTTCTCTTGCCAATTTTCCTTGGCGTGCTTTTTCTGCTAAAGAGCGCATTTCTACAGATAAGGCCCCCAGGTTTTTATAATCTGCATGGCGAATAATGGGTGTGATAAGGCCAGCTGGGATACTTACTGCAACTGCGATGTCTATTGTCTGATAATGCACTATTGTCTGATTACCTGAATGAAAACCACTATTAATTTCTGGGTGTTTTTTAAGAGCTAGTGCTACGCCTCGAATGATAAAATCATTTACAGAGACTGCTACCCCCCCCTCTTTGAGCTGAGCTCTTGCTGCAAGTAGAGGATCTGCACAGATTTCTTGAAAAAGATAAAAATGGGGAATAAAAGATTTGGATTCCTGCAGTCTTTTGGCAATGGTTTGTCGCATAGGCGACAGAGGCTCTTCTTGGTAGCTTCCTGGAGGTGTCGATGGTATTCTTGTAGAATTAAATTGCACAAGAGCGCTTTTTTGTCCAAGATCGAGATCTTTGCTTGTAATGCGTCCTCTAGGGCCGGTCCCGCGTACAGTTGAAAGGTCTATTCCCTTTTCTTTTGCCATTTTTTTTGCAAGTGGGCTTGCGCGCACAAAGGTTTCGCGCTGTGGGGAAGGGAATGTATACTGGGTCAAAGGGGGCTCTGGAGCAAATAAGGGTTGAGTAAGTTTTGGAGTCTCTGCATGCGAAACATGTAGATATTCTGGCTCTGGCGAAGCTGTTTGTACGGCTGGTTGTTTTTGCGGAGCTTCTAAAACATAGTCGTCGATGTTTTCATCTTTAGTTTCTGTAAAAATAGCGATAGGCTGATTGATGTAGGCCTCTTTCCCCTCTTGTACAATGATCTGTCTAAGATAACCCTCATCTAAAGCTGTGTGCTCGACTGTTGCTTTGTCGGTTGCTACATCAAAAAGAGCATCTCCTGCGCGTACAAGATCGCCAAGGCGTTTATGCCACTTGACAAGAACCCCTTTTTCCATGGTAGGTGAGAGCTTGGGCATTGTAACAACAAAGGGCATAGTCTTAACGCTCCGAAAATAAGTTTTCTATTGCATATACAATTCTTTCTACGCTTGGGAGCGTCTCTTTTTCTAAATTTTGCGCATAGGGCATCGGGGTCTCTTTTTGATGCACTCTATGTATGGGCGCATCAAGAAAATCAAAACAGTGCTCTATAACCTGAGCAGATATTTCAGCCCCAACTCCACAAAAACCGTGCCCCTCTTCTACAACAACACAGCGGTGTGTTTTGCGGACAGAATCTGCAATAGTTGCAATATCCAAAGGCTTAATGGTTCTAAGATCGATAAGCTCAACGTCTATTCCTTTCTTAGATAAAATTTGCGCTGCCAGCTCACAATAGCTCACCATGCGGCTATGACTAATTAAAGTGATATGGCGTCCTGCTCTTACAATGCGGGCTTTGCCAATCGGGACAAGATATTCCCCCTCTGGGACCTCTGCCTTATCTCCATAAGAAAGTTCATTTTCTAAATATAGAACGGGGTTATTGTTTCTTATGGCACTTTTTAACAGTCCCTTGGCGTCATAAGAGTTACTAGGGGCTACGACAATAAGACCTGGCCAATGGGAATAGATTGCTTCTACGCAGTGAGAATGTTGAGACGAAACCTGAGCTGCAGCACCATTGGGTCCTCTAAAGACAATGGGAACAGAAAATCTTCCCCCTGACATGTAATACATTTTCGCTGCGTGAGAGATAATTTGATCTGCAGCTACAAAAGAAAAGTTAAAGCTCATAAATTCTACAACGGGTCTAAGCCCTGTCATAGCAGCACCAACTGCAAGTCCAGCAAATCCAAGTTCTGCGATTGGGGTGTCTAGAATGCGCTCTTTTCCCCACTTAGCAAGCATTCCTTTTGTGACTTTGTAGGCTCCATTATATTCTGCAACCTCTTCGCCAAGAATAAATACATTGGGGTCGCGTTGCATCTCTTCATCAAGGGCTTCGCGTATAGCCTCTCGCATTTCAAGGAGCATATACGCCCTCCTCTAAAGTAATGGGATCTGGCCAGGAGCTTTCCTCTGCATAACGCATAGCTTCAAGCACAATGTCTTTTTGCTCTTTATCTATTACTTTATAGCGCTCTTCATCGACGATACCGTAATGAGACAGTGTTTTAAACATAATGGAAAGAGGATCTCTTTCCATACAGTGCTTTAAAGCCTCTTTGGATCTATACAATCCAGGATCGGAAATAGAATGACCACGAAAGCGTTCCACAGAGGCCTCAATGAGTACAGGCTTTGAAGTCGCTTTTATTTCAGCAAGTGCGGCTTTAATCCCAGAGTAACAATGAAAAAAATCCATTCCATCTATTGAGCAAAACGAGATGTCATAGGCGCCAGCATGTGCTTTTGCAATAGGTTGTGCTGCAAGAGCGCGCCCAACAGCTGTTCCCATTCCCCATTGGTTGTTTTCCACAATATAAAGGCAAGGAAGATGCCAAAGAGAGGCTAGATTTAAAGATTCATGAAAAGCGCCTTGTGCGACTGCCCCATCACCTAAAAAACAAAAAGAGACTTTGTCTTTTAACTGTTTATATTTAATCGTAAATCCAGCTCCGGTTGCAATAGGAACTTGCCCTCCCACAATACCAAAACCACCGAGCAGGTTTTTTGCAAAAAAATGCATGGATCCGCCACGACCTTTTGCATTTCCTGTCTCTTTACCATAGAGCTCTGCCATAAGTTCTTTAGGGTCAACACCTAACAGTAAAGCAAGAGCATGACATCTGTAACTTGTACTCCAAAAATGGTCAGTGCCAGCTGCTGCAATAGAGGCAGTCTGAATCGCTTCTTGCCCTATATAGGCATGAAAAAAACCCCCTATCTTTCCTTGAAGATAAGCCGATTCCGCGCGCATTTCAAAATTGCGAACAAGAAGCATAGAGGTTAGATGCTCTAGCAACCTGTCTTTACCAAGATCTTGAATAATCTGATCTGGATGGGATGAAAAGGTAATTTCTCTCATTAGTAGGCCATACCTGGCATCGACCCCCCACGTTGGGAATCTTGTATCAATGTATGATTATTGGTTGTGGGCACACAGCGCAAATCATCATCCGAATGTACCTGGTAGCAACTAGAAAGAATCAAAAGTGCTAAGAAAAAAGAGCGCGCCATTCTATAATTAACTCCGCCATCACAAAAAGTATTAAAATACATAACACCAGCCTGCCACCTGGCAACTGCCTATGTGCCGCTGAAAATCCTTGTTTATATCTACCGCTCCATACCATGAGTACAGGAAGAAGGCCTAAAAGTAGCGCAACCCCAATTCCTCCTGCGTACTGCAGTGCTTGAAAAAAAATCTGTGGATTTCCAAGGCTAATTGCAGTTGGCGGTACAAAAATAAGAACACAAAGTCCAAATTTTCCCCAACCTTTTTTTTCAACTTTAAGACCGTCTGCCAAAAAGTCTACAAAGGCAATCCCAATTCCCATAAAAGAGGTTGTCATGACAAAAAAGGCAAAGAGGTGTCCTATAGTCAAAAGTAAAGGATTATTTAGATGTTCTCCAAGAGGTTGTACTGCATTTTGCCCAGCTTTAAGAGCTGCTGCGAGTCCATGAGGGCCCTCTAAAGGAATAATTCCTACAATTAAAAGCTCCCATACAATGTAAATAAGGAAAGGTAACATCGTACCAAAAATGAGTGCAAAGCGTATTTTTGGTATGTCTCTATGCATATAGTTCACAAGCGTTGGGATCAAACTTTGGTACCCAAAAGCTGTGAAAATAATAGGAAGAGCAAACCAGGCTTTCGACCAATCCATCCGCGTTAAAAGGGTCTTGTCTATATAGGGAAAAGAGGAGCCGCAAAAAGTAAGATAGGTGATAACAACACCCACCATAAGGACTAAATTTGTTCTATCTACCCAACGGGTTCCGAGGTAAACGATGGGAGAAAAGACGGCAACATACAAAAGAACAGACACCCAATTCGGTAGTAGGCCGTCTGCAAGAGTAGTTAACGCTCCACCACCCCCAACAACGTGCGCCACCATAAGACTTGTAAACAAAAAAAGATAGAGTATCCAGCAGAGTCCTCTACCCCATCCACCTAGAAGGCGGTGCGTGAGTGTGATTAAATTAGAGCCATAAGGCATCCAAATGCAAGCTTCTAATACAAGAAGCCCGGTACATAACATAAATAACCAACAAACAAGATATACAACAAGAGAGGGAATAAAACCTCCAGCAGCTGTTGCCACCGGAAGGGCGAGCATACCAACTCCTATGCTTGTGCCTGCAACAAGCAGCGTTCCCCCTACTAGGTGTCCAAATCTATGAATAATGTGCATGTATCTCCTAATCGCAATGAACAAGTTTTAAACCAATGATACCAACGACAATCAGAAAAATGGAAATGAGTCGTACGATATGATAAGAATCTCCAAAAAATAAAATGCCACATAAAACAGTACCTGCAGCACCGATGCCTGCCCATACAGCATATGCAGTTCCAATTGGAATGACCTTCATGGCTTGTGAAACGCAAAAAAAACTAAGGACAATGAATATAACTGTAATGACACTTGGAATCAGACGTGTAAACCCCTGACTGTATTTTAGAGCTACGGTGAAGCAAATTTCAAAAAAACCAGCGAGTAATAGAAAAAACCAAGAAAGAGACATGAAGCAGCTCCATAACTTATAATATGCGAGCATAATGTATTTTAATGAAAAAAGACAACAACGTGCTATGCTTAAATGATATGGAAGAAGAAATACACGGGTACATCGAATCCATCGTTTTTAGCGAAGAAGAGCGCGGGTTTACGGTTGCAAAATTAAAAGAACCACGAAAAACAGACTTTACTTGGATTGTTGGTATTTTGCCATCGGTGCAACCTGGTGAAAGCATTCGATGCCATGGAACATGGAAACACCATCCTGAGTATGGAAAACAATTTGAGGTCAAACGTTTTGATCTTCAGGCCCCCTCTGATTTGATTGGAATAAAAAAATACCTGGAATCTGGAATGATCAAAGGCATAGGTCCAGCCTACGCCGAAAAAATCATTAACCATTTTGGAACACAAACGCTTGCAATTATAGATCAAGACCCAGACAAACTCTTTGATGTACCAGGTATTGGAGAAAAAAAGGTGCACGCGATCAAAGAGTGTTGGAACCAACAGCGCTCCATTCGTCATGTAATGGTTTTTTTAAGAGGACATGGTGTCAGCCCGGGATACGCACACAAAATCTACAAAACATACGGAGAGCAAAGTGTTGAAAAAGTAACGTCTAACCCCTTTCTTCTAGCTAAAGACGTATTTGGTATGGGGTTTAAAAGTGCAGATAATATCGCACAAGGTCTTGGTGTGACCAAAGAAGCTCCCATGCGCCTTATAGCAGGACTTGAGCACGTCCTTTGGGAAATGAGCACGGAAGGTCACACTTGCGTTCCCAAATCCCTCCTTATAGACTCTGCAGAAAAACTATTAGAGGCCCCCAAAGACCTTTTAGTACAAGCTCTTGAGATTCAGGTTAAAGAGGGGCATATCATAGAAAGGGAAGAGATCTTTTGGCTCCGCCCTTTTTATTTTTCTGAACAAGGAATTGGTAAAGAAATTGCTAGGTTAAAGCAAGCAAAATGTTGTTTGCGCTCCGTAGATAGCTGTAAAGCGGTCTCTTGGGCAGAAGAAAAAATGCGACTGCTACTAGCCCCCGAACAAACAGAAGCTGTAAAACAAGGAATCTCTGATAAAATCCATGTGATTACAGGAGGCCCTGGGACTGGAAAAAGCACAATCACAAAAGCGATTCTACGTATAAGTCAAAAACTCTCTTCGAATATTCTCTTAGCAGCTCCAACAGGAAGAGCTGCAAAACGGATGAGTGAAATTACAGGGAGATCCGCACACACAATCCACGTTCTTTTAGAAATGGATTTTGCTACCAAACGCTTCAAACGCAATAGGGAAAATCCCCTCCCCTGCGATCTTATTATTGTCGATGAAGCAAGTATGATCGATACTCTTCTTATGTATAACCTTTTAAAAGCAATCCCTGATGAAGCAAGAGTAATTCTAATTGGCGACGTAGATCAGTTGCCAAGTGTTGGTCCTGGAAATATTTTAAAAGACATTATCGCCTCTGGTTGTATCCCCGTGACGAGACTGCAGAAGATTTTTAGACAGGCTGCGGGCTCCCGTATCATCACAAATGCACACAAGGTCAATCAGGGACTTTTCCCCGATGTTTCAGTAAACTCCAAAAGTGATTTTCATTTTATAGAAAAACAGACGCAAGAAGCCATCGCTGAGGAAATTATAGATCTTGTTTCCTCAAGGCTACCTAAAGCCTATAGATTTCATAAGTTTGAAGATATTCAAGTTTTATCTCCGATGAAACGGGGAATTATAGGCACAGAGCATCTTAATGAGCTTTTACAAAAAAAACTCAACCCCTCCTCCTCACCTTTAATGCGGATGGGTAGATCCTTTCATATGGGCGATAAAGTGATGCAAACGCGCAACAACTATCAAAAAGAGGTCTATAATGGAGATATTGGAATCATTAACTTTATCGATACCGCAGAGCAGACGCTAACTGTACTATTCGATAAAAAAGAGGTCGATTATTCGTTTATAGAACTTGATGAACTCATGCTTGCCTATGCAGTATCTATTCACAAATATCAAGGAAGCGAATGTCCCTGCATTGTGATTCCCATCCATTCAAGTCATTTTAAACTCCTTTGTCGCAATCTTCTCTATACTGGTATTACCCGAGGAAAAAAACTTGTCGTGCTTGTAGGAACCAAACAAGCCATCCATCTTGCAGTTTCTAACCAAAGCGCTCTAGAAAGGCATACAGGTTTATTGCAGGCCCTTTTAGAAAACGAATTGAATTAAAACACGTTCCAGGGTAACCTTGCGCAGGTTTTTTTTTAAAATAGCAAGGGATTATGACATTACACTATATAGACGCTGCTTTCAGATTACCTCCACAGGAAAAGCAAGCATTGATAGAAGGCGCAAGAGAATTAGAAAAGATGCCAGACGCTATTTCCTTAACCTCTGGACTTGCCCGAAAAATATTTAAAACGCCCGAAGGCACTTTCATATTCACACAACAAAAAGATGGCAGGCCATTAGGACACGGCACATGCAAAATCGCAGCACGCGCCCCTGCAGTCGATGGATCTAAAGTCCATGCTGTTATGAAAATGGTTTTAGATAGCCCGGAAAAAGAGGGTATTTTCGATCAAGAAGTGGGCGCTTGGGAAAAATGTGCGCTTTTTAATGTGGGATTACCTTTATATGGGTACACAAAGGCAGAAACTCGGACGGGGAAGCAAAAAGGATATATGCTCACAGAACAGGCTGAGACAGATCTATTTTGCCAAATAAAATCTCGCGGATATTTTAATGCAGAAGCTATTCGCCATCGGGCAGCTTTACAAATTACAGAAAAAGTAAAAACTATGCACGATGCGGACCTTGTTCATTGTGATATAAAACCAGAAAATATTTTATACTTAGATGGAAAATATTATATGACAGACTTTGGTTTTACGCGTCATGTGGATGACAAACAAAAACTAAGGGGCACAGTTCCCTACCTTGCGCCAGAGCTTGCCAGCCACCCTATAAACCAAAGGCGGCTT
>CAMFJP010000048.1 GCA_945957075.1 uncultured Chlamydiae bacterium | reverse complement strand
GGATCGATTTGGCACAGTCCCCTGCGTCTCAAGGGGGCAAGCGGGGGACAATGCCAAAGGACTTGTCCCCGACATGTCTCTATAAGCCAACTACAAGCCTTCTGATCTCTTTTCTTTTTTCGCGTAACATGAGTTATGCACAAGAGCCAGCGGCTGCGTAACGTGAGTTAAATAATATTTTCACCACATAGAGCGCAAGGCGCGCCTCTGCGTGCTCTGCGCTCTATGTGGTGAAATATTTTAATTTGTGTTATGCCGCCGCGTTCGCGGCTGCGTAACATGAGGTAATAGACCTCTTTCGAAACTTCATTTGTTTGCTAAAACTGTGTTTTTTAGACTCACGAATTGAAAAAACTTATAACTGAGTTGGTTAGCGTCTTTTGACGAGGAGGGGGGCTTGGTGCGTTACAGCTTCTTTGGTGACTATGATTTCGGCAATAGTGGGATCCGAGGGGATCTCGAACATCCACTCTAGCAGTAGTTGCTCTACGATCATGCGTAGGGCTCTGGCTCCGGTCCCTGTAGACTTTGCTTTTTCGGCCATAGCAGCGAGGGCATCATCTGTAAAAGAAAGGTGTACATTTTCTTCGGCAAAGAGGTGAATGTACTGCTTGATAATCGCATTTTTGGGTTTGACGAGAATATTGACTAAATCTTCAACTGTTAACTCGTTGCAATTTGCAATGCTGTTAAATCTGCCTACAAATTCGGGGATCATTCCGAATTGGACAAGATCTTCTGGTTCTACTTTAGACAGTAGGTAATTGGTTTCTTGAGCATCAAAAACGTGCCTGCTATCTGCATCAAAACCGATTGTGCTTTTGCCTAGGCGTTTGGCGACAATTTTATCGAGATGAACAAAAGCGCCCCCCACGATAAATAGAATATTTTGTGTGTTTACTTTGATGTATTCTTGATTGGGGTGTTTGCGGCCTCCTTTTGGTGGCACGTTGGCAACGGTTCCTTCTACAATTTTTAGAAGAGCTTGCTGCACACCTTCCCCAGAAACATCTCTTGTGATGGAGACATTCGAGCCTGTTTTTCGAATTTTATCGATTTCATCAACGTAAATAATACCAAGTTCTGCGCGCGCTATATCGTAGTCTGCTTCTTGGACAAGGCGCAAAATGATATTTTCGACATCTTCTCCAACATATCCAGCTTCTGTTAACGTTGTTGCATCTGTGATTGCGCAGGGGACATCAAGAATGCTAGCTAATGTTCGAGCCATTAATGTCTTGCCAGAGCCTGTCGGGCCCAAAAGAAGAACGTTGGATTTGCTGTATTCTACGCTCCCATCTTTATGCATGGCGCGCACGCGCTTGTAATGATTGTATACCGCAACCGATATAGTTTTTTTAGCTTTTTCTTGTCCAATAACGTAAGCGTCGAGGCGGGCTTTGATTTCTTGGGGTTTTAGTAGGCGTAGCTCTGCTTTTATTGGGCGTTTTTCGATCACTTCGTTGCATAGACGGATGCATTTATCGCAGATAAAGGCATCCGGACCTGAAACAAGATTCTCTACTGCCTCTTCAGGTCTTCCGCAAAAGGAACAAACAGCGCCCATTTTCCCCTTCTTGATTGTCATGATGGTTTGGTTTCTACTATGCGTTGTGGCTGCGTTGCGATTTTATCGATAATGCCGTATGCCTGCGCAGCCTCAGGTGCCATATAGAAATCACGTTCGCAATCTTTTAGGATGCGTTCGATAGTCTGCCCTGTGCTCTTTGCCATGATGGCTGTGCACATGCTTTTTAGTTCTAAAATTTCTTTTGCTTGAAGGGCGATATCTGCAGCCGTCCCTGTCATGCCTCCTGCGGGCTGATGGATCATAATGCGGCTGTTGGGGAGGGCAAACCGTTTGCCTTTTGTGCCTGCTCCAAGAAGAAGTGCTCCCATGGAGGCAGCAAGTCCAAGACAGTAGGTGTTAATTTCGTATCCCATAAACTGCATGGTATCAAAAATAGCAAGGCCGGCTGTAATGCTTCCCCCAGGAGAATTGATGTAAATGCTAATGTCTTTTTTGGGATCTTCAGCGCGTAAAAACAGTAGTTGTGCAATGACTGTATTGGCAACAGCATCATTAATTTCTGTGCCGATAAACACAATACGGTCTTTAAGCAAACGGGAATAGATGTCCATAGCGCGCTCACCGCGCCCTGTATCTTCAATGACGTAAGGAATCTGATACATAATCACCCTTTGTCTTGATGTTTACTTCTTGCTTTTTCTATCAGATAGTGCTGTGCTTCTTCAAGAAGAAGGCGTGCATACGCCTCTGCTTGTTGGACTTCGTGCGGAAGATTTTCTTGGCCATGGCCTTGTTGATTAAACAAGGTCTCTAGCATATTTTGAGGGCGTTGGGCTAGACGCTGTGGAGAAATATCGACATGGGCGTCATCAAGTAGCTGTCGGCATAGATAAAAAAGACGGACAGCTTTGTCAGACTGCTCGTATAGGGACTTTGCTAAATTTTTGCGCTCTTCTGTGGAGAGTGCGTCCCAGTGAGATTTAAATGCAGGATCTCGAAAGAGCTGCGATAAGCGGAACGACGCCTCCTTTTCGATAAGAGAAGGGGGTAAATCAAAAGGGTAGTGGGTTAACAAAAATGTCGCAGCTTGCTCTCTGTTTTTTTCCATGACATAAGCATCTGCTTGTTGATTTAAAATACGCTCAATTGCGGCTTCTATATCTTTTGCGGCTTCTTCGGGAGTAGTTGTAATCCCAAGGCTTTGGGCAAAAGCCTCATTTAACTCTGGCATTGTAGGGTTTTCTATAGCAAAGAGTTCAATGCGCACACGTTTGTCCGGGAACGCAGCACGTTCCTCTTCTGGCAGATTGGGATCTGCAACGCTGACAGCCTCTTTGCTTTCTCCTGCGCGCATGCCGATAACGGCAGCTTTCATCCATGCTGCCATTGCAGTGTCTGCGACTTCAAAGCGCACGCGTGAAAATACTTTGGTTGCTGGCGTTGTTTCGATGTCGTCCACGTCAAGAAGGACGAAATCTCCCTCTTGTGCCGGACGATCTGTAATATTTCCCCAAGATGCAAAAAACAGACGTGTTTGTCTGATCATTTCATCTATTTTTACTTTATCTATTTCGGGACGGGGCACTTGCTCCAAGTGGAAGTCTTTAGGGTCTACATGGGGAATGAGGGGTTCGGTTTCAAAAGAAAGGACAAATTCAATCGATTCTTCTGTTCTGTTTTTGATCTGATATGAAACTTTAGAATCCCTATGCAATAAGGGAACGTGAGCTAGTTTGTCGCTCTCTTTCCATGCTTGGTTGGCCAGAATGCCAAGAGTTTCCTTTTCGACCTCTTTTGGATAATTTTTGATGATTAGCTCTTCAGGGACCTTGCCTTTACGAAAGCCGGGGAGTGAAACTTGTTTGCGTACTCGCTTGGCAGCTTCTGTTTTAGCTTCTTTGAGAAAACGGGATCCCAGTGAAACGTGGTATTCTACGTGACAGGCGGGTTTTCTGTGTACGGCTAGGTGCACATCAGGTGCCGTGAATTCCTGAATTTGGCTATCTTGCTGCATGAAAAAACCATTTTTTTGAAAAATTAGCGGGTGATGAGGCTCGAACTCACGACCCTCACGTTGGCAACGTGATGCTCTACCACTGAGCTACACCCGCACTCAAGAAGGGTAAGTGTATAGGTTATCTTCCTTTTTTTTCATCAATTTTTTGGATTTTTTTTATAGTCCGATTTAAACTGAGTTTTGAATGCCCAATTGGCGACCAGGAGGGATGTATACATTTCATGCTAAATTTTCGTAAACTCAAGCAAGATTTTGCATCAGGTATTGTCAAAGAGGGGAAAGATCTCTTTGAAGAAAACAAGGTCGTTTCTGCAAAACTGGTGCATTTAGACAGTAAAAGCGTGCGTATTAGTGGGCGCATTCTTGGTCAGTATGACAATCATTATGAAAGTGAAATTGAAATTGACAGGGTGGAGTGTGAAACCGTCGATTCTAATTGTGATTGCCCCTATAACTATGATTGCCAGCACTTAGCAGCTCTTCTTTTTTATTTAGAAGCACATTTAGATAACATCCTTGTTACCTATTCGAAGGAAACGGATCTAAAAGAGGTTGAAAATGATGCTAAGGAACGAAAAAAATTACGAGAAACATTTAAACAAGCAGAGAGCAAAGAGCTGCAAAGGCAAGAAGAGCTTTATCAAAAGCAGGTGCTGCAAGAATACATTGTTTCTTCTGAAATTTTAGCTTTATCTCCCTTTTTTAGAAGCGCGGAAGCTGTAGAAATTGATACGGCAGAATGCGCTCTTATTTTTGCCTTTTCTGCGGTTACAGGCCACATTGAAATTCAGTTGGCCCTTCGGTTGCCGTGTAGATCTAAACCTTTGCATGTTTTTGCTTTGTCGCAATTTTTAACATCGCTGCGATATGCAGAGCCTTTGTTTTTAGGCGGGAAAAGATACTGTTTTTCGTTACAGTCTTTTAAAGGGGCGCAACAGGAAATGCTGCGTATGGTCATGGATCATGCAAGACCTGTCGAGTCTTCTGCGCCAGAGCGCTCTCAGCGCATAGCCCTTCTTGATGCAGAGGTCTTTGGAACCATTTTGTCTAGAGTGTATGAGATTACACAGGCTGAATGGAATAAATCGGGATTTACTTATCAAGATGAAGAGCTCCCTCTGCTTCCTGGATTATATGAAGGGGGGCTTGAGACGCCCATTCGAGTTTCAAAATCGCCAGCTACATTGCAAGTTGCTTTAGAATATCTGGCTCCTCCTGTTTCTAAAATTTTACTTGTTCCTAAAGTCGTTGCATCGCAAGAAACACTGTTTTTGCATGAGGCACACTTTTTTGAATGCACAAAACCTGGAATGTTGTTTCTGCATACCTATTATGCTTTCCCGCCTAACATTACAAGAAAGCATTTGCGTAGCATGCACACAATGTCTGACATGACTATCCCAGAGCCTCTATTTGGGACCTTTGTGGAAAATGCATTGCCAGAGCTCCATCGCTATGTGGATGTGACCAACGAAAGTGCGATCGAAGACTTTGTAACCATTCCTTATGTTGGCAATGTGGATGCTGTGTGTAACTTGGCTTTTTTAAATAGTGAGCTAGAGGCAATTTTACATTTTCGTTACGACAATCATGAAATTCCAGCAGCTCCGACAAAATTGTCCTATGAACATCTAAGTCTATTTACAGGGAAAGAGGGGATTTTAGCGCGCAATCTCGTTCAGGAAAAAAAACTCCTTGAGGAGCTTTTTCAAGATTTTCTTTTCAATCCTGAGCTCGGGGCATATGTTGCTAAATCTGAAAAGAAAATTGTAGAGTTTATGACCGATACGATTCCTAAATATCAGCATCGCGTAACCTTTCACTGTCCTCAAAATCTTTTAGACCAATTTATTTATGATCAAACACAGTTTTCTCTTCATTTTCTTCCCACTGCGAAAGTAGATGCTTATGAAGTTTCTTTGGAGGTTAATGGGGCTTTAAAAGGAATTTCTGTTGATCTTTTATGGGACTGCGTTGCCTCAAAACGGGCATTTATCGAGCTTGAACCAGCTAAACTACGCATTAAAAAAACAGCAGAGGGAAGTAGTGGCCGTTTTTCGAAAATTTTGGTTCTTGATTTGGATAGAATTGCGGGTGTTGTCCAGTTGTTTGATGAACTTGGTATTACTATTTTAGATAATCATACGATAGAAAGGCCTTTGTGGAGTTTGGCTAGTGTGGATGTTGCGCATTTTGAAGGTCTTCCTATTGCATTACACATTTCGGAAAAGCTCATTGAGATACGCAAGCAAATGCTTGGAGAAAATCTTATTAATTTCTCCCCTGTACCTTCTACGATTGCAGCTACTTTGCGCCCTTATCAAGAAGAGGGAACGCGTTGGCTTGAAAAATTGCGCACAATGTATTTGGGAGGCATCCTTGCAGATGATATGGGTCTTGGAAAGACGCTGCAAGCCATTGTTGCCATTACGCAAAATTTAATGAAAAAACCATCTCCTTCTCTTATTGTATGCCCAACATCGCTTCTTTATAACTGGAAAGAGGAATGTACGAAATTTAATCCGCAGATCCGTGCTCTTGTGATTGATGGTGTTCCAAATCAGCGTAAAAAACTGCTTGATGGCTTTGAACAATATGATGTGATTATTACTTCTTATACTCTTTTGCAAAAGGATATTGAAAACTACAGGGAGCATGCCTTTTCTTACGTGATTTTGGATGAAGCACAGCATATTAAAAATAGAGGCACACGCAACGCAAAATCTGTAAAAATGGTGGAAGCGCAGCATAGATTGATTTTATCCGGAACGCCCATAGAAAATTCTTTAGATGAACTATGGAGCTTGTTTGACTTTTTGATGCCTGGTTTTTTAAGCTCTTATGACCGGTTTGTAGAAAAATATATTCGTGCTTCAGGAGCCGAACAGACAAAAAACATCGATTATTTAAGAAAAAAAATCGCTCCTTTTATCTTAAGGCGTATGAAGGGGGATGTTCTCGACGATCTGCCTCCTGTTTCTGAAATTGTGTACCATTGTCAGCTCAGTGAGGTGCAAGCAGAACTTTACAAATCTTATGCTGCATCTGCGCGCGATGAGCTTGTCAAGCTTGTCCAGAAAGAGGGCTTTGACAGAGTTCAAATTCATGTTCTTGCAACCTTGACAAGGCTGAAACAAATTTGCTGCCATCCCGCTATATTTGCTAAAGAAAAACCAGAAATTGGGGATTCTGCTAAGTATGAAATGCTAACAGATCTTTTGCAAACGCTTATAGAAGGGGGACATAAAACTGTTATCTTTAGTCAGTATACCCGTATGCTGCACATTATGCGCGAAGATTTTTCTCAAAAAGGGATCCGCTTTGCTTATCTTGATGGCTCGAGCAAGAATCGTCTTGATGTTGTACGAGAATTTAATGAGGACCCCACAAGTTCTGTCTTTTTAGTCTCTTTAAAGGCTGGGGGAACAGGATTAAATCTTGTGGGTGCAGATACTGTAATTCACTACGACATGTGGTGGAATCCAGCTGCACAAAGCCAGGCAACAGATAGAGTGCATCGACTCGGTCAAAAGCGTTCTGTTTCCTCGTATACGTTAATTACACTTGGTACGATTGAAGAGAAAATTGCAGAAATGCAAAAAAGGAAAAAAGGATTGGTCAAGAAAGTAGTGAGTTGCGATGATGAGGCACTGGCCAAGTTAACTTGGGAAGATGTATTAGAGCTGTTAAAAACCTAAAAAACGCGCATTTGAGGTTAATATTTGGTTTTTATAAGGCTTATATCAGATTATGAAAAATCACCATTCAGGTTGAATAGATGAGTACGCTAAAAGATCTTAAGCAAAAAGCTGGAAAGACCTTGCTTCAGCAAGCGGGAAGGCTCGCTGGTATCTTTTCCTCTGACATAGGGATCGATCTTGGTACAGCCAATACCCTTGTTTATGTCAAAGGCAAAGGGATTGTTCTTGCAGAGCCTTCTGTGGTTGCCGTAGATTCTGTAACAGCTGAGGTCCTCGCTGTTGGCCATAAAGCAAAAGCCATGCTCGGGAAAACCCCAAGAAAAATTCATGCCGTACGTCCTATGAAGGATGGAGTCATTGCCGATTTTGAAATCGCAGAGGGGATGCTCAAAGCATTAATCAAACGGGTCTCTCCAGCGCGAAGTTTTTTTCGTCCTAAAATTCTTATTGCAGTGCCCTCAGGCATTACAGGCGTGGAGAAACGTGCTGTTGAAGATTCTGCACTGCGCGCTGGCGCCCAAGAGGTCATTTTGATCGAAGAGCCTATGGCCGCCGCCATTGGCGTTGACCTCCCTGTGCATGAACCTGCTGCTAATATGATTATTGATATTGGCGGTGGAACAACAGAAATCGCAATTATCTCTTTAGGTGGCATTGTAGAATCTAGGTCTTTGCGTATTGCAGGGGATGAATTTGATGAGTGTATTGTTAATTACATGAGACGAACCTATAACCTTATGATTGGCCCTCGGACAGCCGAAGAAATCAAAATGACCATAGGCTCTGCATACCCTCTTGGAGACAATGAGCTCGAGATGGAGGTGCGGGGACGTGATCAAGTTGCAGGCCTTCCGATTACGAAACGGATTAATTCTGTAGAAATTCGTGAATGTCTTGCAGAGCCCATTCTACAAATTGTAGAAAGCGTTAAATTGACCTTGGAAAAGTGCCCTCCAGAGCTTGCAGCAGACCTTGTTGAAAGAGGTATGGTTCTCGCAGGTGGAGGCGCTTTGATCAGAGGACTTGACAAAAGCCTAATTAAAGAAACAGGGCTTCCTGTTATTATTGCTCCAAATCCATTGCTTGCTGTGTGTCTTGGAACCGGAAAAGCGCTCGAATATTTAGAAAAGTTTAAAAAACGCAAATCTCTTCTATGAAGATACAGGCGTGGATAGATGAGATCGCCTCTTTATGTAAGCCAGATAGAGTCCATCTGTGCACAGGGACAGAAGAAGAATACCGCCTTTTTACGCAAACCCTTGTTTCTCAGGGGATCTTTGTTTCACTAAAGCGTCCAGATAGCTTTTGGTGCCACTCTCATCCAGATGATGTTGCACGCACAGAATCTGCCACATTTATTTGTTCAGAACAGGAAAAAGACGCTGGCCCCACAAACAATTGGAAAGCACCTAAAGAGATGCATGCGTATCTAAAGAGCCTGTTTTCTGGATGCATGCGCGGGCGCACTCTTTATGTCATTGCTTACTGTATGGGACCTGAAAACTCTTCAAAGGCCCGTTTTGGGATTGAAATCACAGACTCTTTATACGTTGTATGCAATATGTGGCTTATGACGCGCATGGGAAAAAGCGTTTGGGATAAGATCGATGAGGCGGCTCTTGTTAAAGGGGTGCATTCGGTTGGTGTTCCCTTGTCTCCAGGAGCTTCTGATATGCCCTGGCCTTGCAATCCAGAAAAAAAATGCATCGCTCATTTTCCAGAAGAGCGCAGTATCTGGTCCTTTGGCAGCGGGTATGGTGGCAATGCGCTGCTTGGGAAAAAAAGTTTTGCTTTGCGCATTGCATCAACAATAGCCCGTGATGAAGGCTGGCTTGCTGAACACATGCTTATTCTTGGAATTACAAACCCAGAGGGCAAAAAACTCTATTTTGCAGCCGCATTTCCAAGCGCGTGCGGTAAAACAAATCTGGCTATGCTGGAGTCTACACTTCCCGGATGGAAAATCGAGTGTGTGGGGGATGATAT
>CAMFJP010000047.1 GCA_945957075.1 uncultured Chlamydiae bacterium | reverse complement strand
GAAGTAGAAGTGTATATTGGAATCCACTGAAATATTAGGCCCCTTAAAGGCATCCAGATTCTACACTCCCTTGGGCCATATGCTCATCATCGCGGACGATCTATTGCTTTATATGATGACATTCGAGGATAAAAAAGACATAGAACATCTAAAAAAAGCAATCAAGCTCCCTATCGCCTTAGGAAAAACAAACCCAATAAAACACATTGAAGGTGAACTCGAAGCCTATTTTTTTGGAAACCTCGAAAGCTTTAAAACACCCCTTTCTTTGCGTGGGACCCCATTTCAAAAAAGCGTATGGGAAAAGCTGCAACACATACAAAGAGGCAAAACAACCTCTTATGCAGATCTTGCCAGAGCAATCAATAAGCCGTCCGCCTACCGCGCGGTTGCGCTTGCAAATCGTGCAAACCCGTTTGCAATCGCAATTCCCTGCCATCGCGTCATCAATAGCAATAAAAATCTAGGGGGCTATAATGGGGGCATTCAAAGAAAAGAGTGGCTTTTAAAACACGAAAGCAAATTTCAAGGTGTAATTATATGACAACCTCCGTTCCGCCCCATTGCATTTCTGCATACGTCATTCATAAAACTGCAGAAAGCGCGCACTATCTTCTCATCAGACGATGCGCAGACTACCTACGCGGCACATGGCAAATGGTCTCGGGTGGGCTGGAAAAGGGGGAAACTGCACATGCTGCTGCATTAAGAGAAATTCAAGAGGAAACAGCTCTACTGCCTTATACCCTATACGCAGCTGATGCTGTAGAAACCTTCTATATGCCAAGCCATGATAAAATAGCCTTTGTCCCCGTTTTTGTTGCCTTTGTCGACACAACAGACGTTCAATTATCCCCAAAAGAGCACGATGCGTATGAGTGGCTGCCCTTTGAAACAGCAAGGGATCGACTTATATGGTCCGAACAAAAGCGAATCATCACCCACATCCATAATTGTTTTATAGACAACACACCTAATTCTTTCTTGAAAATATTTTAAAGCTATTAAGAGCTCTCTTTCTAAATTTCATTTTTTAAAAAAACATCTAGCGTTAATTTATTTATTACACACTTAATAAATAAAACATTGATTTAATTAGAATGTAGATTGTAAAATATACAGGCTTTTTAAAATTGGAGATGTATGTTTTTAGATCCTGTTAATTCTATTAGAACACCTATAGCCATAAAAGACCTTCTAGATAAGCTGTCGCAACACTTTTTAAAGGCATCTTCCCATAAAGGCCCCATAGATCCAGACATCACCCGATCTATATCCTCCCTTTCGTTACAGGAAAAACAAATACTCATTGATAAAATCAAAGCACAAAACAGCCACGCTCTCCTTAGAAATTTGCCTGTTTTTGAACTACCAGAAGATCTACACACGCGCATCCTTCATGAATACATAAGTAAAGATATCAGTCTTTTTGCACTACTATCTACAGACACCGCAAAAAGCGTGCTTGCGCACCTAGTCCTAGCTCTGATTCCCTCCTACCCGTCCCTTCTTTCTAGATATAACTCCGCTATCTCTAAAGAAGAATCTATGATATGGGCAAAGGCCATGGATGGAATTTTCTGTGAAGAAAAAGAAATTATCACACAACTCTTCCTGCAATCTGATAAACTCGATATCGATCCATGGGTTACAACTCTATTAAAACGCAGGCCTCAACTCTTTTCTTTAGAAGAACTAATCCATATCACCTCTCATAAAAACGCACTAAAAGCAATACATAATTTAATATATCCTATATGGTTAACATACCCTCATAAAGTCGACTCTTGCTTTCTACAAAAAACACAATTCCTACTGAAACAACTTTTGCCAGAGCATGCGCTAAACTTTTTAACACAACACCCCTCTATTTTTCTATGCACAGAACACGAACTAGTAGCAAAGGCATGCATAAAATATATCCAAAGGGAAATCATCCCCAATACGGATTACACACCACACCCATTAAGTTGCTACCTTTTTATCCTTTCAGAGCTAGTAGGACGAGCCTCTATAAAACAACTATATCCCCTAATCGAAACAAGCTCCCCTCTAGCTACAGAGCTTTTCGAAACCCTGTTAAAAGACCCAGAACACATAAAAGTGAGACTCCAAGAAATTGTGGAAGAAGGAACAATAGAGGGGCAAATACAAAGAATACAAGAATACCTAGCGCTATCTAGTTACACAACCTGCCGCAGATACCCTGGTATTGCAATGGCATTCGATGCCCTGCCCCCTCACGCGCTTCAAAATATTTTAGTAGACCTCTGTCACTCTACAGATGCAAAACAAGCCTGCTTTTCGTTTGATTTTTGGCACCACTGCATACACACGCTCCTACAAAAATCCCCTAAAGTTTTAGAAAGCACCTTTTTGATTCTCAGAGAAAAAAGAAAAAAAGCAGCATCCAAAAGCCCCTTCCCTCTTTTTCTTGATTGGCTAGACTTCAAATTTCTTCCCTTAGGACAGCCATCGCCTCAACAAGCGCAAGCCAGAGAACTTGTAGCGGAGACGTTATTACAAACCAATCCCGAACTACTTATTCACTTTATAGATCTATTTTTCCCTCAAACTAAAAAGGTCGTTAACCACTGGATTTCTACCTGGCTGGACAAATGCCCAGTGCTTCTTATTAAAAACATCTACAGAGTTTTCCCTGATATTTTTTCAGCTTTCGACTCAGATTTCGACATTGTCCTACCTCCGATACATATAGAAAGACTAGACAATGACAAAGCGCGGGTTTTATGGGACACCTTGTGCGATATTAAAGATAGAATCACAGAAGACCCCCCCTATTTTTTAAATATTATGAACACCTGTATTGAATGGGTAGAAAGAGCAAACCCAGAAGATATCCACATGCTACAGCTACAACCAAAACATGCTAAAGTATCCTGGATACTTTTACAAAAAATCAAACAAGATCTACCAGAAGACAAAACAACATCCATAGAAAAACTCATTAAAGATAAAGAATTTAAAAACCATAGAGATAAAAAAGAATACTTGTGGAGCCTATTTTCTTTAGAATGCACGCCAGACACCATGAATAAAATACTCCATTACCTCATGGATTATGAAGACATAACAGCCTCTCTGTTTATTAAAAAAGTTCAAGAGATAATCACCTGCCTTTCACTCCCAGAGTCTCTAGCCACCTTGGACGCCATGGCCACCTTTACCCCAGAAGCATTCATCATGCCCTTTATCCACAAAACCTTTCCCCAATTAGCACAAACTTTTTGGGAAAACTACCAAGCTACGTTCGCAAAATGGGCCGTTCCATACGCCCTTATCCACTATCTTATTCCAATGAATGAACTACAAGACCCAGAAAAACAAAAGTTTTTTGCAGCATGCGAAAGATATATTACCGCTGTCTTTTCAGGACAAAAAACGTGGAAACAGCTACGCAGCATTCCAACAGCCCATACAGAAATGATACGTGGTCTTAGGCGCTCGGATGTACTTGAAAAATGGCACCACGAATTGATGCTCCCGATGGAAAAAGCATGCGATATGGGACTTGGTGATGAAACAGAATCCTATGCAGATCTCCTATTCCACGTTATGAAGACCATGCTTATTGTCGATAAACATATCATCGATCTCGATACAAAAATGCCCACCTTATCGGCATGCCTACAATCTGAAACACAACCCCACATAAAAACACCTACCGATAAAGAAGACTCCCCATACAGCCATTTAGAAGCCCTATGCCTAGAACTTATAAATCCAGCATCAACCCTAAGAACCGATAAGTTAAAATGCCTACAACAGATTGCTTATGCATTACAAAGCCCTAAACTCGATGAACATCAATTTGCACAAGATGTTGCAGAGCTTATTTCCTGCTCTCAAGGAGAAAATTTAGAACAAAATGAAGTAAAATGGACCGTACACGATACAGATGCACCAGAAGACCTTTTCCTTACACCCACAACCATTGGAGGCAGCTGCCAGTCTGTGTTCGCCCATCCAACCTACAATCGATGCCTAATGAGTTACGTATTAGATCCCAAAATTCGATATTTAATCATCAAGGATGAGACTAAAAAGCCCATAGCAAGAGCTGTTGTTAAACTAATGTTACGAGCAACAGCGAATAAACAAAAACCCATGGACCCGGTTCTCTTTTTAGAAAGAATTTACCCACCCATTCACAGCGCCCATATCACACCAGCCATAGTTGGCATGGCACAATTCAAAGCAAAACAGCTCGGCATTCCTCTCTATATTAGCGAAGATGTCACAACCACACCCCCACCAAACCCCGCAGCCACATTATACTCTATAAGCTCAGTAGATGGACTAAACGAGTACTCAGATGCCGCCGCAAAAACCCGCACCGGAGATCACCCTGGCATCACAAACGGCACCTACACCATCTTATGCCCCTAGGAGTGTATCCGCAATATTATACCTCAAGAGCAGATGGCGCTAATCCTCTCCTTATTTCCACTATCTCTAATATACATCGCGCTTTGGCTTGGTGAGTCTCACAACCTTGATATTTGGTATACATCTCATCTGCCTTCTCTCTGTTTAAGGAATCAAGTTTGTCCAACTCTATTCGATATTCTTGAGCTAAAATACGATCGATGTTCTCATCAGATCCATGACATAATAAAGTATAAGCACGCACTAACAATTCGTCAGGTTTTTGAAATCTTGTATTATAACGCATCCATACCATCTTTACCTCTGGATCTAAGCCCCCAATAGATGAAAGGAGCATTTCCAAATGCCGATCACAACGTTGAAGTATTTCTGGATTCCGTGGATCCCCTGCGAACGCAGCACAATCGAAAACCAGTAACGCTACCTTCCACAAGTCATCCTGACCAACCGAGGAAAAATCGAATCCTTGACAGTCATCCGGCAACCACCCTTCAATTATAGTCAAAAGGTCCCGCTTATCCCCTGCCAACATACGGACAAGCAAAACACAACACATGTTTTCAATACCCGCCCAATCCTTTATATCTGATCGTTCACATAACTGACCTATAAAGCGGCCAAAACGATTGTCATACATTTCACTAAAATCCGACCATACTGATTTTAAACGTTGAGAGTCGTTATTAGATTGAATACAAAACAAAAACAAGGACATTATCCGCAACTGATCCTCTATAGGCATAGTCTCAAAATTAATACAGGGGAAAGCATTTCTATAAGATGACGACATTCTTTTTAAAAATTCTTTTAAAAAGACATCTCTTATACGAGTAAAATCAGCTGGTGAACGCTGCGCATTTGTGAAAAAAGTAAATAATTCCGATGCCATGCTAAAAAATTCCGGAGACCCTTTCAATGCAGGTATAAGTTGCAATAGTTTAGAACAGAGTGAAACAGCCCCTTGATCCCCTACACAACGCTCCTCCAGACATCTTTTTAAAACCGAAACCAAGTGATCTTCGCACTTACAAAGCCCCTGTTCAAGCAAAGTAATAGCGTCTATAACCTCTTGACCATCTCCTTCCTTACCCAATGCCTCTTCCGCAAAACAAAGACTCTGATATATCAATTCAGCACTAAATACTTTCCAAAAGTCATCGACAAAGCAGTACAAAGTTGTTAAATCTAAAGTTTTCATTTTTGATCTCTCCTAGCTAGTTCGTTTTTTTTCAACCAAACGTTTTACACTAGGCAGAGATCTTTTATCACTAATTTTTTACGTTACTCTTTGAGCTAGAGATTCTTAAACCCGAAACTCAGGTTATTATTATGTAAATAATACAATAATAAAAACAAAAAAAACAATTAATATTTTATTAAAAAAAACCTAACGCATTAACAATCAACGCCTTAGACAATAGGTCTAATTAGAACTATTCAGCTGTGCCTGAGCAGCCTCTACCGTTAGCTCCTCTGCTGCCAACTGCCTTCTAATACCTACTATCTTTAGAATAAGTGTGGCCTTTGCCTCTGGAGCAAGGCCTAAAAAACTCTGTTTTAGCGTTAAATCCCCACAGTAATCAGTAAGTTTCGGATACTCCAGATCAAATTCTTGATTTAAAATTGATTCTAGACTGTCTTTAAAGGGATCTTGCAACAAAAGCTCAGCGCACTGAAAACAGTCAACAAGATATTCACACCTCAATACATGCCGCTTTAAAACTTCTTCTATATCTGAACTATAAGAACCCGGCAGCTCATTTTTTAAAGAAAAGAGAAAGCGCAACCATTTATTTCTTTGTTGCTGCGTATCTTGACAGTTAGAACAAGCAAAGAAAAACTCTGTTAATATGCGCAGCTTTTCCCCTTCTAATGCGTTCTCAATCCCACCAATACGTTTAATAAATGTGCAATAATTTCTACCCAACTTAAAGGCAAATGTTGTCAAAAACATTTCTAACATCTTACGGTACTCTTCGGTAAAATCATCTGACCCTCGATCTTTACCAAAAAACGCAAACAGACAAGGCGCTAACAAGAAAAATCCTTCACTACCAATTAATGAAGCTATAAGGGTTAGTAAATGTAAATGTTCTCTACAACCTTTGTCTGCAGCTGGACTCAAAAACCGCAATACCCTATCTGCGTACTTTTTAAGTAACCCATCAAGCTGATTAATAGATTCTAAACCAGAAGAACCGCCACCCTCCCCTACTAAAGGTTCTTGCAATCTCTCAAGATGTGCATGTATTTCTTGGAGTTCCCTAAGCTCAAGCTCGGGGCGGCATTCCATAGCCGCTGTAACGGAAGGAAATAAGACACCTATACAATACGTATATTGAGTAAGAAGATCCGGTTGCTTTTGAGTAAGAGGATCCCGTTGTTTTTGAGGCTTGCAGTACAATTGCGCTACACGTGTAGCGCGCGAAAGAGCAATGTCGATTTTCTCTTCCCAATAACACCTTTCTTCTCCTTCTTCAAGCTGAAACATGTCGAGTAATTCAGAACATGCACGATCCGTATCATCCACTCCAAAAGATGTAATTTCTGTTGCTTCTGCAAAAGCATGTAATTTTGCTAACCTCTCATCAGACAGGTGTACATCTTTGTTTTCTCTTTCCAAACGTAAGAGGGTTATCCAGTGCGCAACACGCTCTTGAAGCTGGGTATCCTTTAATCCTTTAGAAGCACACCATGTTTGCACATACAATAAAGCCTCAATTATTCTAGACTTTTTGGCTGCTTTTTCAATACGTTGAGGATTCCTATAGAGGGGTGTACCGTCTCCGAAATAAGAACAAGCAGAATCTTGAAATTGACATCCATGCTTTTCATCGAGCTCTCGTCTAGGCACTTCTTTTAACTGGACAGCACAAACCGGCGTTTCCGCTTCAGGCATCGATTTTAAAAATTGGTATGCTGAAAGAGAATGAAAACAAGCGTTAATCTCTTCTAAACGATCTAGACGATCAGAACAAAACGCATTGACTATTGAGATGAAATTATAATCTCCATAAAACACTGCTTCCCCATGAAAAAAAGCACCCAAAATGGCTCGAAGCGCTTTCATACCTGAAAATACACCTACAGCATCACTAGCTTTTGTCTCTTTGGATTGTTCATAAAGCTTACAGTACTGTAAAACAAATTGATTCAATCTACCCATTGCATTTTGCAATTCAGGTTGAAGATCTTTATAAGCATGTCCTATTGTTATAGGATCAGCGTGTTCATCAAAAACCTCAGGGACTACAGCTCCCAAGTCCCCCGTTTCTACAGAAGCAACCTCAGGGACTCGAGGTTCTGGATCGACTACTTGTACAGAAGAAACATCAGCCACTACAGCTCCCAAGTCCCCCGTTTCTACAGAAGCAACCTCAGGGACTGGACGTTCTGGATCCACTGTTGCTTGTACACGAGCTGGGAACTCTATGATAACCCTGCCTGTAGGCTGGGGAGTAGGGGGCTGTGAAATAAGAGGTTTTTCTCGTACAGGCGCTCCATAGGCCGAGCCTCGAGCGGCCGATGTAGATTTTCGCATCTGTTCTTTTGGGACAGAAAAAGCGGAGCTAGCCGTCATGCACGTCTTAGTTAAAGGCCCCGAAGGAGGCAGGTGATACTGACGCGCTGGGGCAAATACATTAGGATGGGGGTAAGACGCATAGGGAACATAGTAAGACTGAAAATTAAGCTGATACCTAGGCGTAATAGCTTGAAATGGATATTGGCACCAAAAAAAACCAGCGGAGGAATTATTGTATAAAAAAGCCGGCGGATAAAAACAAGGATTCAAAAAATTAAACATAAAACCAATGTTTTAAAAATCATTAATACAAGTATTTTATCAAAAAAATAAAATTAATAAAAACAGATTAAATACTTTACTTCACAACAAATAATTTTATATTCGTTGTGTCTGGTATTATAGATTTTATCTAACCACCAAGGCGCTCTCGATTAAAAAACAAAGTGTTGATTTTTTTGCTGATAAATGGGAGTGTGCATTTAGGGGTGGACGCATGCAACATTGGATCAAACGTTGGTTTTCCGGATACTTCACACAGCTGCTCTTTTTTTTATTACTACTGTTTGTATTTCGACCTTTTAACTTTGGGGTCATCTACAATGCAATCTGGCAATGCATTTTTATTGGGGTGATGGTATCTGCTGTCTTTAACTGCCACCACCCAAAAAAAATACGTATTCTTGCCCTTATTTTAGGAATTCCAGCTGTGTTTTTTACGGCATGGATTCAATTTTACCCCCATTTTTTCGTGCTACTTATCGCACGAATCGCAACCGTGCTATTTTTGGCCGTATGCACAACCTCGATCCTTGTCAATGTCGTACTGCGTGCTAGGGTAACAATTGAAACTTTACGCGGGGCTATTTGCGCCTACTTTCTCATAGGCTTTCTTTTTGCTTATATTTACGTACTTATCGAGCTAATTACCCCAGGCTCATTTCATTTGCTTCCAATTGAAGGAAATGTAGGCTCACCTGGATTTTTTGTATCCGAATTTATGTATTTTAGTTTTGTGACGTTGCTAGCAATTGGCTACGGCGACATTACGGCAATAGGAGATCTTGGGCAAACCTTTGTGATTATGGAGGGGGTAGCTGGGCAATTTTATCTTGCCATATTAGTCGCCCGTCTTGTGTCCGTTTATTCGATTTTTTCTCAAAAAAAAATACTGAAAAAAATGGATGTCTAATCCTCACTGGATAAAAAGTTTGTGCCACCTTCAGGTTTTCGAGCCTGTTTTGCCAGATCCCGAATCTCAGGGGCCTCACTACCAAGATCAGATTCCGCATCAAGCCCGTTAGAATGGGGGATTTTTGATTCTTCGATGATAAGCTCCCCTGGCA
>CAMFJP010000046.1 GCA_945957075.1 uncultured Chlamydiae bacterium | reverse complement strand
CGAGATTCCTCTACGTCTCGTGGGCTCGGAGATGTGTATAAGAGACAGGTTGAGAAGCTTCGTGTTGTGGCCGTTGATGCTGTTAAAGGAGTCCTGCTTGTCGCTGGAGCGATTCCTGGTCCCTCTGGTGGTTTAGTTTATGTGAGAAAGTCGAAAAAGGCTTAAATTCTCTTAAAAAAATAATTTTGGTTTGGAGCGCACAGTGGCGAGTTTGAAAAAGTATAATTTAGAGGGAGAGGAAGTTGGTGAAATTGTCCTTCCTGAAATGTGGGCGCACAAAGAAGTAAATGCGCAGATGATAAAAGATTATTTAGTTGCGTTGCGTACTAATGCTCGTCAGTGGTCTGCTAGTACTAAGACGCGTGCCGAAGTCTGTCATTCGGGGCAGAAGCCGCACCCTCAAAAAGGAACGGGTAGAGCGCGTCAGGGTTATTTAGGTGCTCCTCAGTATAAGGGGGGAGGGCGTGTTTTTTCTCCTAGGCCTAAATTTGATCAGCATGTGCGTATTAATAGAAAAGAGCGTAAGGCTGTTATTTCTCATCTTTTAGGCGAAAAGATTGTTGCGGATCGTGTGCATGTGCTATCTTATGTTCCGCAAAGCGCGCCTAAGACTCAGGTGGCAGCACGTTTTCTGCGTAGTTTGCAGTTGGAAGGGAAAAGGGTGTTGTTTTTGGCAGGCGGAGCCTCTGTAGATCTTGATCATTGGTATAAAAGCGTCCGCAATCTACCTAAGGTGGCTCAAGGTCTTGTTTCCACATGTAATGGATATGATCTAGCTCTTTGCAGCGATATTGTTGTGATTGAGAGTGCTGTTGATGGATTTATTTCGCTGTTGATGGGAGGGAATTAAGACATGTTAAAAAAGAGTCCTTATCAAGTAGTGCATTCTAGGCATGTAACAGAAAAAGCGCGCATGTTAGAGCAGTTGCAATTTAATGCAAGTAATCCTTGTGTTAAAAAGTGTGACTCTCCTAAATATGTCTTTGTCGTGGATAAAAGGGCTAGTAAGCAGGAAATTGCTTCCGCAGTTCAGCAGATTTACGCTGAAAAAAACATTTCTGTTGTGAAAGTGAATACGATTCATGTGTCTGGTAAGCAGCGGCGCGTGCGCGGTAGGTTAGGTTTCTCTGCCGGATTTAAAAAAGCCATCGTCACTCTTGCGCCGGGCGATGTAATTGATGAAAAAACTCCTTAAATTGTGGTTTGAATTGTGACTAGAACATTTCGTCCTGTAACTCCTGGTCAGCGCAAGTTGATTTTGACGAGTCATGAAGGGCTAACGCGTTTAGGTAAAGGTAAAAAGGCGACAGTCGCCCCAGAAAAAAGTTTGCTGAAAAAGAAAGTTGCCACTAGTGGGCGTAATCATCATGGACGTGTTACATGTCGTCATCGTGGTGGTGGGCATAAAAGAGCGTTGCGTATAGTGGATTTTATAAGAGACAAGGAAGGTATTCCTGCGAAGGTTGCTTCTATAGAATATGATCCTAATAGAACGGCGCATATTGCGCTTCTTCATTATGTTGATGGGGAAAAACGCTATATTATTGCTCCTGAAGGGTTGAAAGCTGGCGATCGCGTAATGACTAGCGAGGAGCCTCCTTTTCATGTAGGCTGTTGTATGCGTTTGAAAAACATGCCGCTTGGTTCTGTTATACATAATGTAGAACTTTCTCCGGGTAAAGGTGCTAAGCTTGTTAGATCAGCGGGGTTATCGGCTCAGTTGGTTGCCCGTAGTGGTGGGTATGTTACGCTTAAGATGCCTTCTGGAGAGATGCGTCTTATTAATGAAAATTGTCGGGCTACTTTTGGGGTAGTTTCGAACGCGGAGAGAGCCCTTCGTGTAGAGGGTAAAGCTGGGCGCAGTCGCTGGAAGGGAGTAAGGCCTACAGTGCGTGGTACCGCGATGAACCCTGTTGATCACCCGCATGGTGGGGGAGAGGGAAAGCACAACGGTTATATTCCACAAACTCCTTGGGCTATGTATACGAAAGGGTATCGTACTCGATCGAAGAAAAAATCTAATAAATGGATCGTGAAGGACCGTAGGAAGTAGATATGGGAAGATCTTTAAGAAAGGGACCTTTTGTAGATCATCATCTTCTAGACAAGGTAGATAAGCAGAATCAAGGTGGACAAAAAAAGCCAATTAAGACGTGGTCTAGGCGATCCATGATTCTTCCGGAAATGGTGGGGCATACATTTGAAGTGCATAATGGAAAGAAATTTATCACAGTGTTTGTATCCGAAAACATGGTAGGTCATCGTCTTGGTGAGTTTGCCCCTACTCGTATTTTTAAAGGGCATGCTTCTAAGAAGGTGGCGACGCCTGGAGCAGGTGGAGCTTCATAATGAAGAAAGCGATAGCAAAATCTAAATATATGCGCGTTCCTCCTAGGAAAGCGCGGCTTGCTGCGGATTTAATTCGTGGTTTGGGCGTAGAGCAGGCGCGGTTTCAGCTGCAGACGTGTCAGTTAAAAGCGGGCAAGATGCTGCAAAAAACGTTGAAGAGTGCTGTGGCCAATGCGGAGACGCAGTTGGATGTGCGTACTGAAAACTTAATTGTAAGTGAAGTGCGTGTTGATCCGGGTCCTGTTATTAAAAGAGCAAAATCCAAAAGTCGTGGGGGTAGAGTGCCGGTGATGAAACGGACTTCCCACTTCACAATCATTGTAGCAGCTGAGTGAGGAGATAATGGGACAAAAGACATCCCCGATAGGCTTTAGGTTAGCGCGTAAGAAAGACTGGAGATCGGTCTGGTATGCAAATAAACAAGAATTTGGTTCTCATTTAGCTGAGGATCTTAAACTGCGTACTATTTTGCTTTCTAAGCCTTGTTGTGTAGGGGCTTCTAGATTTCTTATAAAGAGAATGAGCGACAAGATTGAGGTGACAATTTGTACAGCGCGCCCAGGTCTTGTGATAGGAAAAAAAGGTGCAGAAATCGATGTTCTTAAGCAGGAGTTGAAAAAGCTTACGGGCAAAGAGATTTGGATAGAGGTTGAAGAAATTAAGCGTCCGGATCTTGATGCTAAGCTTGTGGCTGATGCGATTGCCAAGCAATTAGAGCGTCGTGTGCCTTTTAGACGCGTCATGAAGAAGGCTATGCAGGCGTCTATGGACGCGGGTGCTGCGGGAATCAAAGTAAAGTTGTCAGGTAGGATTGGTGGAGCAGAGATCGCCCGTGCTGAGTGGTATAAAGAAGGGCGTATTCCATTGCATACAATACGTGCGGACATCGATTACGGTACAGGCAGGGCAGAGACCACTTATGGCTCTATTGGAGTTAAAGTGTGGATCAATAAGGGCGAGGATGTCGTGCTTGTTTCTAAACCAAGGGGAGGCTAATCATGGCTCTCATGCCAGCGCGAATGAAATTTCGCAAAATGCAAAAAGGCCAACAGGCCGGTTTAAGTAAAGCTGGATGTTTTATAGATTTCGGCGATTTTGGAATGCAAGCCCTGGATCGGGGTAGAATAACCAATCACCAGATAGAAGCATGCCGCGTTGCGATTAACCGTTATTTTAATCGTCGTGGAAAAGTTTGGATTCGCATTTTTCCTGATAAATCGGTTTCTAAAAAGCCAGCAGAAACAAGAATGGGAAAGGGAAAAGGAGCTCCAGATCATTGGGTAGCCGTCGTGCGTCCAGGCCGCGTGCTGTTTGAAGTGGGAGGAGTCTCTAAGGAGATGGCTCAGCAAGCGTTGCGCCGTGCAGCTGCAAAACTAGGTATTAAAACACGTTTCGTAGAGCGTGTGGAGAGGGTATAATAAGAATGACACAGATACGACGATCTAAAGAATTAAGAGAATTGTCTTCTGAAGAGCTGCGTGCCGCATATCGCGACCTCTCCAGAGAGCTTTTTGATTTAAATAATGAATTAAGAACAGTCAGAAAAATTGAAAGGCCGCACCTTTTTCGTAAAATACGCCGCGATAAAGCGCGTGTGCTGACTATTTTAAGGGAAAAAGGCGTAGATTTGCGCCAGATAGCATAAAGGCAGGAAGAAAAACATGAAAGGATCCACGACGAGAGCTGCGCGCAAAGTTAGAGAGGGCGTTGTCGTTTCAAATAAAATGCAAAAGACAGTCGTTGTAAGCGTGTCTCACGCTATGCGACACCCTTATTTTGAAAAAGTGGTTTTACGTGAAAAAAAATATTACGCCCATATTGAAGACGCAGCGAGTGTGCAGATCGGGCAAAAAGTGCGTATTGTTGAGACAAGACCTCTTTCTAAGCTGAAGTGCTGGAGAGTAGTTTCCGTCGTATCGTAGTTGTTTTTAATGGTTTATTTTTATAATCTCGAAGAGGTCTTGTCATGATTCAGCAAGAAAGTGAACTGGAAGTAGCGGACAATACAGGAGCTAAAAGAGTACGTTGTTTTAAGGTGCTCGGCGGATCAAAGCGTCGCTATGCCCATGTAGGCGATATTATTATTTGTGCTGTAAAAGAAGCAGATGCTAAGGGCAGTGTAAAAAAAGGTGATGTAGTTAGAGCGGTTATTGTTCGTACGCATTCCTATATTCGTCGTCCTGATGGTTCTTTTTTGCGTTTTTATGACAACAGCTGTGTCATTATTGACGAGAAAGATAATCCTAAAGGGACTCGTATTTTTGGACCTGTAGCGCGAGAAGTCAGAGAAAAAGGATTTGTTAAGATTACCTCTTTGGCGCCCGAAGTGATCTAAATGAGGAGAAGGGACTGTGAGTAAATGGATTAAAAAAGACGATAAAGTGCTTGTAATTGCAGGCAATGACAAAGGAAAGACTGGGACTGTCCTCACTAGAAAAGGGGATCTTGTCGTCGTAAGAGGTCTTAATGTGCGCAAAAGACATATGAAACGCAGAACGCAAGTTGCAAGCTCCGATATTATTGAGAGAGAGATGCCTATGCATATTTCTAATGTTTCTCTATGCAATGAATCGGGAGTTCCTATTTCTGTTAAGGCCCGCACTCTTGCCAATGGAGGCAAAGAGCTGTTTTATGTAGATTCCGGAAAGGAAGTTGTATATCGTCACCTCCGAAAGAGCAGAGTAAATCATGTCTAGAATCAAGCAAAAGTACGAGAAGGAAGTAAAAGGGGCCCTTCTTGATAAGTTTAAATACCCTAATGCGATGCTTGTTCCTAAGCTGAAAAAAATTGTTATTAGCATGGGACTTGCAGAGGCTGTAAAAGATAAGAATGCTGTGCAGGATTGCATTAAAGAGTTATCTTTGATTTCCGGTCAAAAGCCTATATTGACAAGATCAAAAAAAGCGATTGCTAACTTTAAATTAAGAGAGGGACAGACGATTGGTCTTAAAGTTACCTTGCGTAGCAAGCGTATGTTTGACTTTTTTGATCGATTTTGTCACATTGTTTCTCCTCGCATTCGCGACTTTAGAGGGTTTTCTAGGCGTGGTGATGGAAGAGGTAGCTATTCCTTGGGCATTGAAGAGCAACAGATATTTCCAGAGCTTAACTTGGATGAAGTAAAAAGGACACAGGGAATGAATATCACTTTTGTAACCAGCGCTACCACGGATGGAGAGTGTGTAGAGTTGTTACAAGGGCTAGGTTTCCCCTTTAAGGAGATAGAATAATATGGCACTACACGATCCCGTATCTGATCTTTTGACTCGTGTTCGCAATGCAAAATCCGCAGGGCACAGGTATGTTGATTTTGATAAAAGCCGACTTAAATTAGGCATTGTTCAGGTGTTGAAAGACCAAGGGTTTGTAGAAAATTTCCTTGTGAATGATGAGACCCGTCGGGTAAGGGTCTTTTTAAAGTATGGCAATAACAAAGCACCCGTGATTCAAGGATTAAAACGAAAGTCGTCCCCAGGTTTGCGTCGTTATATTGGATATAAAAGTATCCCTCGCGTTCTTGATGGTTTGGGCATTGCTATATTGTCTACGCCAGAAGGAGTTGTTGATGGGGAAACGGCGCGTAGACTCAAAGTGGGTGGCGAGCTTCTTTGTTTTGTGTGGTAATTTAAAGAAAGGTTGTACATGTCGCGTCTTGGAAAATCTCCTGTCCCTCTGCCTAAAGGTGTAGAGTTGACAACCTCTCAAGAGGGAGTTGTGAGTGTTAAAGGTCCTAAAGGGACTCTTTCCCATGCTTTTGCGCCGGGTATCTATATGAAGGCAGAAGATGGGTTTGTTTTAGTGGAAAAAGATGAAAACGTCGAGATGCATAGGGCAGTTCATGGCCTTTCTCGTGCGTTAATTAATAATATGATAGTAGGCGTCTCCAAAGGATTTGAAAAACGTTTGAGTCTTGTTGGTGTTGGATATCGCGCTACCCTGCAAGGTCGTGTTTTAGATCTACAACTTGGATATTCCCATCCTACTAAGCTGGATATTCCTGAAAATGTTCAGGTGACCGTAGAGAAGAACGTTCTTATTGTGATTTCAGGATCAGATAAGCAGGCTGTAGGTCAGTTTGCAGCTACTGTACGTGGGATGCGCCCTCCGGAGCCTTATAAAGGCAAGGGGATTCGTTATGAAAATGAGCATGTGCGCAAAAAGGCTGGTAAGGCTGCTAAAGGGAAGGGAGCGTAAGGAAATATGAATAGTGAAATAGAGAAGCGCAATGTAAGGCGCGCAAGACGTAAAATGCGTGTGAGTAAGCAAGTGCGTGGCACAGCTGAAAAACCTCGCCTTTCTGTTCATAGAAGCAATAAGCACATTTTAGCGCAGCTTATCAATGATGAAGAGGGAAAAACCGTAGCTTCTGCGGGGACAATGCAAAAGGCTTATAGAGCAGGAGAGTTTAATAAAAAAACTAAGCTTTCAGCGAAGCATATTGGGTTGCATATTGCGAAAATCGCAAAAGAGCACAATGTGCATAAGCTCGTTTTTGATAGAGGATATTATAAGTTTCATGGCGTTATTGCAGAGTTGGCAGAAGGCGCACGCGAAGGCGGAATGCAATTTTAATCATACTGGTGAAAGGAAAGAGAGATGCTAAAAGAAGGGCGTAGTCAGCATGCCGAAGAGTATGGTACAGAGTTCGAAGAGAAAGTTCTGTATATTAATCGCTGCTCTAAAGTGGTAAAAGGTGGAAGAAAGTTTAGTTTTTCTGCTCTCGTTCTGATTGGGGATGGACAGGGACATGTAGGCTTTGGCTTTGCTAAAGCAAATGAGGTGTCCGATGCAATTCGTAAAGCTGGTGAAGCAGCGCGAAAAAATGTTCTTGCTTTTGAAAGAGAGGGTAATACCATTCCTCATGAAGTGTATATGGAGTGGGATGGTGCTATGGTTTTGTTGAAGCCAGCTCCAGAGGGAACGGGGATCATTGCAGGATCTAAAATGCGTGCCGTATTAGAGCTTGGTGGTGTAAAGGATGTAGTGGGAAAAAGTTTGGGTTCCAATAATCCCTTTAACCAAGTGAGAGCCACATTGCGTGCTCTTCTTTCTCTAAAAAATCGTCAAGACGCTCTAGCTGCGAGAGGGATAACATGATTACATTATCGACATTGATGAACACGCATCGTGCTAAAGAAAAAGTACAGCGCGTTGGAAGAGGACTTGGTTCAAAGCGTGGCAAAACATGCTGTAGAGGTGTTAAGGGAGATAAAGCGCGCTCTGGTTACAAGAGACGTTATGGATATGAAGGTGGACAGCTTCCTTTGTATCGCAAGCTTCCTTGTCGCGGTTTTAGTAATGCCAGGTTCCGATCAGAGCCAGTGGCGATTAACCTTTCTACTATAGATAAGCTTTTTGATGATGGAGAGGTCGTTAATATAGAGACTTTGTTTATTAAAGGATACCTTTCACGTAGGCAAGCTGTAGGTGGGCTTAAGATTCTTGCTCATGGAGAGCTAAATAAAAAAGTCTCCATAGAGGCGGATGAGATGTCTGCATCGGCTAGAGAGAAGTTGGAAAAGAAAAGTATTTCTTTTTCTCTTCGATCTGTATAAAATCCTGTTTTTCAACATAAGACCTCTTTCGAAATTCGTTTTGCTTGCAAAAGAAGTAGTTTTTGCAAGCAAGTGAAATCTTCATAAGGGATCTGCAGATTTTTGTATGAACATGATAAATGGTCTATTGAAGATTTTTTCCGTATCAGAGTTGAGAGTAAAGATTGTGTTTACTTTGCTCATGCTTGTTGTTTGTCGCATTGGGGCGCAGATTCCTGTTCCTGGAATTAATGGCAGCGCTGCTGTGGAGTTGTTTCGCTATGCAACGGGAGGGGGGCAAAATCTCTTTCAGTTGATGGATATATTTTCCGGTGGGGCTTTTGCTCAAATGACGGTAGTGGCTCTTGGTGTCATGCCTTATATCTCAGCTTCGATTATTATGCAGCTCTTAGTAGCATTGGTGCCTAGCTTACAAAGGGAAATTAGAGAAAATAGCGATTTAGGCAAGCGTAAATTAGGCCGATGGATACGCATGCTCACAATTCTTCTTGCCGTTTTTCAGTCGACACTGTTTGCTAAGTATGCGATTCAACTTAGTAGTAGTAATCCAGGCATTATCGTCAGCGAATTAATGCGCGTGCAGATTGCAGGAGTTCCTTGGCTATTTTATCTTGTTGTAATTGCAACGATGACAGCTGGAACGGCTTTGCTTATGTGGATAGGAGAGCAGATTTCAGAAAAAGGGGTTGGTAACGGGATTAGCTTAATTATTACAGTTGGAATTCTTTCCTCTCTTCCAACAACTCTTGGTTCCATCATTAGGCAGCTTAATTTAGATTCTCAAGAACCTGGACAGTTGACTTTTTCTTCTCTTGTGGCTTTAAGTGGTGTTTTCGTTTTGATTATTGTTGGCACAATTTTAATTATTCAGGGGCAGAGAAAAATTCCTTTGCAGTACGCAAGACGGGTTGTAGGAAGACATGAGGTTCAAGGTTCTAGTGCTTACATTCCTTTAAAGGTAAATTATGCTGGCGTTATACCGGTTATTTTTGCCTCTTCGCTTTTAATGTTTCCTGCAACTTTAGTGCAGTTCTTGGGTAAAGCTAGTTGGGTTGGCAGCATGACAGCTTGGCTTTCTCCGGGAAGTTGGGTTTATACCACGTTGTATGTGCTTTTGATTTTGTTCTTCACCTATTTTTGGACAGCTACTCAGTTTCATCCAGAACAGATTGCTTCTGACATGAAGAAAAATGGCGCATTTATTCCGGGTGTAAGACAAGGAAAGCCAACTCAAGATTTTTTAGAATCGACAATGAATCGCATTACTCTAGTCGGGGCTGTATTTTTAGCCCTAATTGCTATTTTGCCTCAGATAGTTGGTAGGGTTTTGAATGTCGATGCGACCATTACTTATTTTTTTGGGGGAACCTCCCTATTGATTATTGTTGGTGTAGTCTTAGATACTACAAAGCAGATTGAAGCTCAGTTACTTAGCAAGCGATATGAGGGCTTTATGAAAAGAGGAAAAGCTCTAAGGTCTTAAGA
>CAMFJP010000045.1 GCA_945957075.1 uncultured Chlamydiae bacterium | reverse complement strand
CTCCCACTCTAATTGAAAAGTCTGCCAATTTACGAAAAGGAGGACACGCACTGGATGTTCGGGGTGTTGCCATCGACCTCGTTAAAAGAATGGGTATTTATGAGAAAATATGCAATATGCGCACCCAGGTGGAGTTTGGACGGTATATTGACACCCAAGGTCATATCTTACATGAAGAAAAGGGCGAAAGATTTTGCTATCGAGAAGGTGAAGACGTTGAAATTGTCCGCGGTGATTTAGTCCAGATACTGATAGATGCTATTGAAGGTGTTCCCTGCCTTTTCAACCAAACGATTGACAGCATTAAACAGAGTAATAATGACGTAGAAGTTCAATTTAAAGATGGCAGAACCGAACATTACGATTTGGTTATTGGCGCTGACGGCTTGCATTCAACAACAAGACGCATGGTTTTTGATGAAGATGAATATAAATTAATTAACCTTGGCGCTTACTTTAGCGTTTTTAATATTCCAAATTATCTCAATTTAAATCACACGGAAGTTCTGTGCGAGGCCAATCAAAAACTGATATCTATTACTAGCGATGAGAGCCCCAAGATAGCTACAGCCATATTCTCATTCCGTGCGCAGAATATCTTGAATAATATGCGCGATGAAAAAGAGCAAAAGCGATTCCTACGCGACACTTTTCAAGATTTTGGCTGGGAAACTTCAAAAGTACTTGAACTGATGTCAGAGAATGATAATTTTTATTTTGACTCAGCCACTCAGGTGAAAATGAAATCCTGGACTAAGGGACGAGTCGCTTTATTGGGCGATGCAGGTTACTCGGCATCTCCAATATCTGGCCAAGGTAATAATCTGGCACTGGTGGGTGCTTATGTCTTGGCGGGAGAACTAAAACAGGCAGGTGGCAACTATATTCGAGCATTTAACCGTTATAATGAATTATTACATCCCTTCGTTGAAGCCAATCAAAAATTGGGGATCTTGGTTAACGAAACATTTCTTGTTCAAGATGAAGTCTCTCAGGAGGTTGCGGAAGAAAGATCAAATAAGATTATGGAAGAAGTAAAAATCGCATCGAATATGATTTCGTTACCAGATTATGAATGAAGTGGCGCGTTTTTACAACTGCTTATAAAACTTAACTAATGGTAAAGAAGCAGTAAAACCCGCTTTTTTATATGTATTACGGGCAGCAATGTGCGAATCATCACCCCCTGTACTAACTTCAACAAGCTTAATACCCTTGCTCTTCATGTAGTTAAAGGCGTATTCATACATTTGCATCCCGATACCTTGCCCAGAATAATCGGGATTAACTGCATTTATGCCTATCTCAGCCTTATCCTTTCCCTCTTCTAATAGTAGGGAGATAAAAGCAACAATCTTTCCATCTTTTTCCACAACAAAGAAATTGTCTTTATTATGATCTAAAAATAGTTCTTTTATGTAGTTGTTTTGACTTTCAATCCAATTGGGATAGACCATTGTAAAAACACTAGCCCCAAGTAAAATTCTGAATGATTCATGAATAGGGGTAAATGCTTTTACGGCAATATGTAGCACACTTTTTAGGTCATCACCATTAACCTTCCGTATTTCTAGCATGCTACGTGAACCTCATATTCATCATATAATTTAAATTCCTCTTCATTAGGAGGTGTAAACCAGCTCATCCACTGATCTAACTCTTCTCGCGTGATATGAAAACAATCTTCAGGCAGTCCTAAGTTTCTTTTTTGAATTCTCTGCCATAAGCTTTCGATTGATAAATCCAAATAATGAAGAATGACTCTCACCTGAGGATCGACTTGTTTAGCGCGACGCAAAAATTCAAGCCGTTCATCTCTTGACCAAAAACCATTCTCAAGAACGACATCTACATTGAAAGTCAGTAATTTTTTCGCTAGATCCCAAAGCAATCCTTCAATAGGTTCTCGAAGCCTATCTAGCTCATTTTTCTCATTCTTATCTTCCATAATCGAACTTATCCACTCATCAGGACATAATCTAACAGCCTTACAACGAGTTTCTATCTCCTTTGCTAAAGTGGTCTTCCCCGATCCTGGCATTCCGCAAATTAAGTAAAGAGTTGACATTTGTTAACCTTAATATCTTTGAGTCCTTACTTTCTGGCTAATTTTGGGTTATGGGTTAACCAGCCGAAATCATCAATCTTATAGCTATTATATAACTTACGATAGTGTGCTCCATCTGCAACATCTCCTGAAATGGTGCGGACAACCTTGCTTGCGGCTTTTTATTTTCTTCTCGAAAGTAGGGTTTTCGGTGCGATCTACTCATCATCTTTCTATTGTTTATGTTGTTTATCTCACATAACTTGCTCTAGCCATGCATTGAGCACAGCTAGTAGCTGTTTAATTTCCAACGGTAAGTGTTGTCGATCTTCTCTACGTATTCCTTGAAGGTAGCGATTCCACATCGCTTGTAGCGTCTTAAGTTGGATATCTTCAAAAGAAATCGGGCAAGCAAATGGGGTTCCTCGGTGGTGAAAAACAGTTGTTACAACACCTTTCATAGATTGACGAGGAAGCAATTCGCGTACATGAATCATATTATAGAGGTCGTGAAAATCTTTCATGCGACTATTATCACCTCCTCGATAGACAACCGTCTCTAATTTTTCAGCAAAAATGAACTCTTGAGGGTAGCAGAGCAATGATACATGTTCTTCGAAGAATGCTCCTTTTGAATAGCGCATCAAATTAAGTCGCTTGACTTTAGGGTGAACAGTGTCTCCAAAGCCAATATCGATGGATAATCTAAATCGAGTTCGCCCATATTAGGTTGTCATCGTTACTTCTACACCAGCATAAGCCATGTGCGGATGTTCCAATACACTGGTATCCACTTCGTTAAATAAAAATCCATCACCCATATCAAATGCTGCGATTTCTGCAAATGCTGATCTTATTGAATCGGCATTGTTACTGAAGCTGAGAGCAAGAAAATCTAGATCTTTAGTCTCTCTTCCGAGAAAGAGGTACTTGGCCAAAAGTACGCCTCCTTTAAGCACAAAATTATCGCAATGGCGAGACCGGGCAAGTCGAACAAGAAACCTTTCAAGAATTAATGATTGCCATAGGTCATCGGGGCGGCGATTCATTTCTTTCGCAGCATTACGAAGCCGTGCTTTGAATGACTGTTCAATGTCTCCTGTGATCATGTTGTGTAAGCCAATATGTAAGGAGTTATTTTGACTCGAAGTATTTTTGCATATTCTTGTAGCTTTTTCAAGTCGGGTTTACGGTTTTTATCGCGCAAATAACGCTGCAATGCTTTAATGGCAATTTCGTGACTAAGATACCGGAACGCATCAACTACACAACGCTCTTTGTCAAAGATTTTTATCTTATATTCGCCCAACATCATCTCTGTCTTGCCCAAATCGACATTACGCATTCTTATAATGCGGCTATCAGGTCGTTTTGATGCGTAGGCGCGATTAGGAATCGCAATCCAGGCTTCTCTCATCACTTGATCAGTCAAGTCGTAGATGCAGAGAGCGGAAATGAGACAGATCACCCCTTCTGGGATCGAAGCTGCTGCCCACGCAACATGTTCCAAAGGAAAATCGACTTTTTGTTCATAATCCACTGAACGATAGGCGCCTGGGTAAAGACGTTCAAGGACACCTATTTTGACGCAATAGGCAAGAGCATGCCTAGGGATACCCCTGGATTCTGCATCTTTAATCGTGAATAAGGGCCTCTCTAGGAGAGGCTTCAAAGTGTGAATATATTTTGACTGTCTCATATCTGAATTCTACAAAACCTACTCATTTAAGTAAATTGAGTTGATTTTGTAGACTAAGCCACTAAAGCAGACAATGAGCGTATTGAGGGTTCCTGAGCAAAAGAAATCCAATCAAAAGTTCGAAGTGTACCCAGTAACTGGAGATTCACTAATTCATGTGACCTTACACCAAACATACTTGTTTCTATTAGAGAAGAAACAACAATGTGCCTACATAGGGAAAGATCAGACCTCTTGGCCAATCAAGCATAGTGGTAATCAAGGTCTTCGTTTTTTTCAGATCCAATAATCCGTATATGCAAATGAACACCTGTTTTTTCAAGACGCATTTTACCAAAATAGGTGTCGCTGCCACAAAAATGGGAATCTACAGAAAGCAGAAGCCCCTGAGCTGAAGGCTTAAGATAAAATAAAAAAGTTGGACGATCAATGCCGCGACGAAGGTGCTCTAAAGAGAGTAAATTCCGCGCTCTGTCATAAGTCCAACGGAACACATTTGTAAAACTTTCCCCCTTTTCCCAAGCACCCTTTTCATAAAAAGTGCACACAGAGTCATTCTCCATAGACGCTTTAACATCACCATGCCCTTTTTTTTTAAATACCGAAGTTCCTTGAGCCCGCACTCTAGCAAGAAAAGTCAATTGTTTAACCAAAGAGAGGCGCTTCCAAACCTCTAAAAGAACCGTCCGCTCTTTTTCATGTTGTGTATGAGAAAAAACTGCCGCATGAAAATGCTTTTTCTCATGCGGCGCCAACAAAGTATACGTTTTCCTCAGCAGGGACTCTAACTCCTCAAGCAAAGGGTAAGCTGGAGAAAACTCGTAAAGCCGCGTTTTACCCTCATAATAACTCCTGATTACCCCTCCATTTTCAAGGCGAAGTAGAGCCTTTTGCACTGGGGTAAGCGGCATACCCAAGGTCTTATGCATTTGGGTTCCATAGCATTTTCCATTAACAAATAAAAAAAGTAACACTTTCTGAACACTTTTATTGCCACAGAGCGCATCTAACATAAAATCCAACCATTTTTAGGTTTATAAAACCCCGAAAAAGGACTCACAAACTCTTCAAGAGATTAACCCAAATAATAAACTTAAAAAAAGTTCGTGTAAACCAATTTGTAGTTTTCACCTCCTAATTTCACATTGAAAAAACTAAAAACATGAGGATACAATCGCCAATTTATACGAAAAAACGGCAACTCAAATGAAATCATGGTCTTTTGAAGAAATCGAATCCCTATACCACATGCCCCTTATGGGTCTTATTGCAGAGGCTCAAAAAATACATGGAGAGCATCACGACCCCCTAACCATCCAACTCTGTACTCTGATTTCAATCAAAACAGGAGGCTGTCCAGAAGACTGCAAATACTGCGCACAATCTGCTAGATATCAAACCAACACAAAAGCAACACCCCTAATGCCGCTTGACGAAGTCATAGAAATAGCAAAAAAAGCAAAGGCCAATGGATCTACGCGAGTATGTCTTGGAGCCGCTTGGAGACAAGTGCGCGATAGCACGCAGTTTAATTCAGTCCTTGAAATGTGCGAAGCAATCACAAAAATGGGACTAGAGGTGTGCTGCACATTGGGCATGCTCACAAAAACTCAAGCCGAGCGTTTAAAAGATGCGGGACTATACGCCTACAATCACAACCTCGACACCTCACAACGTTTTTACAAAGAAATTATTACAACCAGAACCTATGAAGATAGATTGTCTACCCTAAAAACCATCAAAGAAGCGGGAATACAAACCTGTTGTGGCGGTATTTTAGGACTTGGAGAAACACAAGAAGATCGCATTCAGCTTCTACAACAACTTAGCATATTAGAGCCATCTCATATTCCCATTAATATTTTGTCTCAGATTCCAGGAACTCCTTTAGAGAATCAAAAAAAAATCCCCTTTTGGGATATTTTACGCATGATTGCCACAACAAGAATTGTCATACCAACTGCGATCATCAGGCTTTCAGCTGGCAGAGCCACAATGTCCGATGAACAGCAAACACTCTGTTTTATAGCAGGAGCAAATTCGATTTTTTCAGGAGAAAAACTCCTTACAGTCAGCAATGCGACACAAAATAATGATGACAACTTATTTACCCTACTTGGACTAAAAAAAAGAGCGCCCTATGACACCACTAGAAAAACGAGAACAAGCTGATAACAGGCGCAGCCTACCCGCTGCTCTTCCCCATCTCATCGATTTCGCCTCAAATGACTACTTGGGCCTTGCGCGCTCAGACAAACTAAAAACACTCATTGCAGAGAACATAAAAGACATTCGCCCGCTTTTTGGCTCTACAGGGTCAAGATTGCTTACAGGGAATCACCCCTATATTGAACATGTAGAAGCCAAAGTCGCACACTTTCACGGATATGAAGCAGCCCTACTATTTAATTGCGGATACATGGCAAATCTGGGATTGCTATCTAGCATAGCTCAAAAAAACGATGTTGTGCTTTTTGACACCCACATACATGCCTCGATGCGAGACGGCATTGCTCTTAGTAAAGCACAAGCATTTCCATTTAAACACAACAACCTTGTCCACCTAGAACAAAGACTAAAAAAAACAGCAGCACAAAGAAAAATCTTTATATGCATAGAATCTATCTACTCCACAGATGGCGCCAAAAGCCCATGGAAAGACATAAAAGCCCTTGCAACACAATACGGAGCACGACTAATTGTCGATGAAGCTCACGCAACAGGCCTTTTTGGCGAAGAGGGAAAAGGTCTTACGAAAAAAAACTATGCACACATTGTCACCTGCGGCAAAGCGCTTGGAGCACAAGGCGCTTTTGTATTATGCGGGCAAGACGTTAAAGAACATCTAATCAACTTTGCAAAACCATTTATCTATACAACAGCGCTCCCCTTACATGTTGTAGCTACCATTGATGCCAGCTATAGCATATTCCCCAACATGCACCAAGAAAGAGCCCACGTGCACGATCTTATGCGCACTGTAAATATTTCATCCCCTATTTTTCCTGTCAAAATACCCGGAAATACAGCCGTCAAAGCGTATGCTAAAAAGTTAATAGCACATGGATTTGACATCAGAGCACTAACAAGCCCAACCGTACGCCAAGGAAATGAAATTTTGCGCATCTGTCTACATGCCTTTAACACAAAAAAAGAGCTATGCACACTAAAGTCTTTATTGCCGGCATAGGCACAAACGCTGGCAAAACACAAGCTGCCGCCTACCTTGTAAATAAACTGCGCGCAGACTATTGGAAACCCATAGAATGCGGACTTGAGTCTGATACAACAAGGATGCACTCTATGATCAATGCAAAAACAAGTTGCATACACCCCCCAGCCTATAGCTTTAAAACGCCTGTATCGCCCCATAGAGCAGCCGAGCTAGAAGGGGTCTTTATTGACGTTGCAGCCATTTCCCCTCCAAAAACAGCACGCACCTTAATCATAGAAACTGCAGGAGGAATCCTATCCCCACTCACATACAAAAAAACCAATCTCGATCTTTTTTCCACATGGAATGGCACATGGATTGTTGTAACAAGACATTACCTTGGAAGCATAAATCACACTCTTTTAACGATAAACGCCCTTAAAAAATCTAAAGCACACATAACCGGCATCATCGTGTACGGCAAACGCAATCTTCATAGCGAAGATGCTATTATTTCCCTATCAGGAGTACCTATTCTATGCTATCTGAAAAAGACCTAAAATACATTTGGCATCCTTTTACACAAATGCATACAGCGCCTCCTCCTATTCCCATCGTGCGAGGACAGGGCGCTTATCTATACGACGACAAAAACAAAAAATACATAGATGCCATTTCATCTTGGTGGGTTAATCTGCATGGCCATTCCCACCCCTATATTGCAAAAAAAATAGCATACCAGGCACGCAAACTAGAACATGTCCTATTTGCAGGATTTACCCATGCGCCCGCTGTTCATCTAGCAGAAAGGCTCCTCCCTCAACTTCCAGGCTCTTTTGCAAAAATATTTTATTCTGACAACGGATCCACTGCTGTAGAAGTTGCGATTAAATTAGCACTGCAATACGCCAAAACAAAACCAGAAATCATCTGTTTTAAACACAGCTATCATGGAGATACCTTTGGAGCTATGTCTGCAGCTGGCAAAAACACATACAATAAACCCTTTTGGAGTCACCTTTTTAAAGTATCCCAAATCCCCCCTCCCCTAAAGGGCCAAGAAGAGACATCCTATGCAAAAATGCGACAGCACCTATCCAAAAACAAAAGCGCATGCTTTATTTTTGAGCCCTGCGTTCTTGCAGCTGGAGGCATGCACATTTATTCTCATACAGCACTAGATTATCTCATTGGCATGTGCAAAGAACATCAAGTTCTCACAATTGGAGATGAAGTGATGACAGGCTTTGGAAGAACAGGCCCCCTATTTGCGTGCGAAAGACTAAAAAACAAACCCGATATCCTCTGTCTTTCTAAAGGAATAACAGGAGGTTTTTTGCCACTTGGAGTAACTGCATGCACACAAAACATCTTTGAAGCCTTTTTAGGAGAAAGTACAGAAAAAGCATTTCTACATGGGCACTCATACACAGCAAACCCTATCGCGTGCACAAGCGCCCTAGCCAGCCTAGACCTTCTAGAATCCCCTCTATGCAAAGAGAAACGCTCTTTAATTACAGATCTCCATAAAACCTTTGTGGCCCACTGCAAAGACTACAAATCTCTTTTGCGATGCACACACCTTGGTACGCTACTTGTTCTAGAATACACAAAGCCTCCACCAGTAGAATACTTCCTAAAGCAAGGCATCATCGTACGCCCGCTTGGCAACACCCTCTATCTTCTACCACCCTACTGCATCTCCAAAGAAGATTTAAATTACATCTACAATCACATTTTAATTACACTAAAGGAAATGTCATGATACAAAAATTACTCTCCCATATTCTTAATTGCAACACGCACCATGCTCTCTGGTTAAATACTCTTTCCTATCTTGAAAACTGCGGCGCTAGAAAAATTGCAGCATGCGAGCACCCAACCCTTGTAAAAGAAGAAATGTTAAAACATGCAGCAGAGGAATTCCGACATGCACATCACCTAAAACGCCAAATCAGCAAAATTTCTACAAAACAGCTACCAGACTATACACAAAAAAATCTACTTGGAGGATCCCATTCACTACATTATCTAAATCGACTCGATGTGAGATCAAGTCGCTATTTAATTGCACAAGGCATTAGTAAGACAAACATCAAAATATATTCTTACATTCTTGTCACCTATGCCGTTGAACTGCGCGCTGAAGCAATTTACCCAGTGTATGACACAGCACTAAAACAAATGAGATCTAAAGCTACAGTGAAAAATATTTTAATCGAAGAAAAAGAACATCTAGACTCTATGAAGCAACAAATCACAAACCTCCCCCGTGGCACCCTCCTATCTCAAGATATTATTGTAATAGAAAATGCAATCTACGAGAAATGGATGCATAGACTGCACAAAATATATTGCAGCGATCCCTTAACACAGATACAATCTTATACCAAACGCGGAAAAGAATTTCATATTTGAGCGCGTGAAAGCGCCGAAAACAGGCGGACACAAGTGGCATAGCATTCAATCCTGTCTCTTATACACATCTGACGCTGCCGACGATCGCATAAGTGTAG
>CAMFJP010000044.1 GCA_945957075.1 uncultured Chlamydiae bacterium | reverse complement strand
ACATAACGCTGCCGACTACCGACGTATGCTACTTTCCATTTCAAAGCTTGATCCTAATAAATTAATTAAAAACCTTTCTAATGAAGAATTTGAAAAACTTCGAATAGCTATTGAACGCATTGAAGGCTGGAAAGAAGGAAAAGAAGACTTTATCGACAAATGGTATATTACCGGTGTTCATAAAAAACGTGGCGTTATTACCGAATATTGCGTTAATCAGTCAGGAAACAGCATCTGGCTTGTAAAACAAAACGCCATTCAAATAACTCTAGAGGGCAGGTTACATGCTACTATTGTGCATATGAAGACAGGATCTATGTACCTTAGACCAGAACATCACAATCATTCATTTATTGTTATTACATGAACGATTATTTTGCCATCGGCGTGTCAACGCTACTTGTGTTGACAAGCTGTTCACAAGTAGATAATGATCCGTTAAAAAATCTAAATCTATGCAAACAACAATTCATTGAAGAAATTTTAAAACAGTCTCCGAATCAAGGCCCTTTTCATATGCATTATTCATTAAAGACTGTTTTTTTTTCTGATCATGTAATTTCATTATTTGGAAAAATTTCAATTTATGATCACCTTCCTCATGAGCAAAAATATTATGAGGGAATCACTTTTTACAACAAGCGTGGAAAATTTCTGCCTATAATGCTTCAAGAAGTGTTTTCTACCCCTACAGAAAAAGAATGGCTTCGCACCTACTGTGAACAATTTTTAAAAACAGATGCGATTGCCTCCTCTTATTTTTCGGGCAAGACACCGCTTTTGACTTTTCTTCATTTCAATTTAATTCACGCATTTTTTCTTGAATCAGAAGCTTTGTGTATTGTTTTTCAACCTTATACCGTCGCAGGAGGGACAGATAGCCCTCCAATCATTAAAATCCCTTACGAAACATTAAAAGATCATTGGAATCCTTCCAACCCCTTAAATTCACTCCTTCCTATTACACGTTATAATACCAACCTCAGTTGTCCATCGACTACTTTGGATATTTAGATACCTCAGAAAAAATAGATCGTATCTCTTGAATGTCTTGCTCTGAAGTGCTCCAAGAAGCAATAAAGCGAACTTCATTTTTTTCAGCATCCCAAGGAAAGCAGAAAACCTTCTCTTGGATAAGTGGAATCCAGGACGCTGGTGCCGTGAAGAAAATCTGATTGGTCTCAACTGGATAACTTAAAGACAGACCAGGAGTAGACGTAATAATAGAAGCAATTTCTTGTGCTTTTTGGTTGGCTTGAGTGGCAAGTGTGTGCCACAGGTTATCCTTGAAAAACGGGATATACTGTGCAGACAAATAGCGCATTTTTGAAAGCAATTGCAACATTTGCTTATGCAGGTGGTCGCTACCGTCTTGCAAATGCTCGTTAAAAATCACAAGAGACTCTGCTCCCATGAGTCCATTTTTAGTTCCACCAAGAGCTAGAATATCGACTTGAGCAGCTTCTACTATTTCAGATAACGATACATTTAAACTTACCGCTGCATTATACAAGCGGCTTCCATCCATGTGAAGTAGAAGATTTTCTTGCTTGCACAGTTTCGCGAGTGCTCTTAGCTGCTCAAGAGTATAAACTGTCCCCACTTCGGTCGGTTGAGTGATCGATAAAACACGGGGGGATGTAGAGTGTTTTCCAAAGGCTCTTTCTTTTTTTAGTTTTTTTATTACCTCTGTCGGCGTGATTTTCCCTTCTTGACTTGGCACTGTTAGAAGTTTACATCCCACCAGCGCCTCAGCGGCACCAGTCTCTTGATAATGAATATGCGCAATATCTGCACACATAACCGACTCATATGCTTTAGAGCACAGTCTAAGGGCGAAGACATTTGCTCCCGTGCCCGTGGGCACAACAAAGACTTTGCATGTGCTTTTGAAGACCTTTTGAATCAGATTCCCCGCCTCTTCCGTCCAAGCATCTGAGCCATAAGCTGGGGCATAGCCTTCATTTGCCTCAGTAACGGATTTGATGATAAGAGGGTGCGCTGGGGTCCAGTTATCACTAGCTAGGCAAATTTTATTTTGTTCCATAAATTATAAGGTAGCAGACTGAAAATAAAATTCAATAGGGTCTCTCACAAAGAAAAATCGTGGCCGAAATAGGATGTGCGGGCCTCTGGGTGGGCAAGAAGCTCCTGCGGTGTTCCTGATAAAAGCACCTTGCCATCACGCACAAGGTAGCTTCTATCTGCAATAGAAAAAACCTCTCTGGCATTATGATCTGTAATCAAAACGCTAATGCCTTTATTTTTGAGCAAAATAATAAGACGCTGCAAATCGGCAACAGAAATGGGATCAATATTAGCAAAGGGTTCATCTAAAAGTAATAAAGAGGGGTTTGTAACGAGCGCTCTTGTAATCTCAAGCCGACGCCTTTCGCCACCAGACAGATGCTCTGCACGGGTCTTAGCTAATCTTTCCAAATGCAGTTCCTGGAGCAGCTCTTGCAAGCGTAAAGAACGCTCTTTCTTAGAGATGTTTAGCGTTTCCAAAATACATAAGATATTCTCTTGAACTGTCAGACCTCGAAAAATGGAGGGCTCCTGTGCAAGATAACCCATGCCCATTTCTGCGCGTTTGTGAATCGGCATGTGTGTAATATCCTGACCTTTAAACACAACCTTTCCCCCATCGGGGCGAATAAGACCAATTGTCATATAAAATGCGGTTGTCTTACCAGCGCCATTGGGGCCTAAAAGGCCAACGACCTCCCCGGCTCTTACGGAAAAGCTAACCCCATTGACAACAGACTTTCCCCCATACTTCTTAACTAGTTCATCTGTTTCTAATATGTACATGCTCAACCCTAATTACGCAAAAAATCTACTAACTGAGTCTCTTGTGGCGTCAAAGAAAACCGCACACAGCCAACACCTTGAACTGTCTCTATGCCACTTGCCGGATCTTTGATAATACGCACCTCTGAAGCGCTCATTTGCATATTGCGTTCTGTATCAACAAATAATACGGGCGACCCCGAAGAGGCAAAAAGGACCGTAAGGCCTGTCTTGACATCGCAGTCCGCTCGATCTGCGAGCGCAACGCGCGCGTTTTCAGGGCGACTGTCTTGAAGCTGAACAGCGCCTGTAAGAGCGATATGCACAGGCTGCATCTTATTTCCCAGCTTTTCATATTGAATATCTGCACGCTCGGCTAGAATGCGCATATCTTTATCTTGATAAATGAGTTTATGCCCAGGATCACAAATTAGATGACATACCTGTTTATCTTGATCCAAAATAAAACGACCTTCACACGTAAGTTCTCTATCTTCATACACAATTTTAGTTTTGCCAAGAGCCTCTAACTGGTTAGATAAAATCGTCATTTTACCCTCTGTCTCGACTGTCCCCCAAAGGGCATGTTCTACATGCACATGTTGACTTAGCGTTAAACTTCGTGGCAGCTGCTGCACAAGTAGCGCTTCACATTTTATACGACAAAGCCCCTGTAGCGAGGTAATTGTGGCGTTGGGATCTGTTATAAATATATTTTTTTTAACAAGATCTACATCTATTCTTTTGCCATGTAGCTCATCCCCTTTATACTTTACAGAGCATAGCTGCCCTTCCAAAGGGTAAAATATAAAAGTTTCTTCTCCCTCTTTTTTTTCATAAACGGCCCAATCAGCGCCAATACTGTAGTCATGCGCATACAATACGCTGACCCCCTTTTGGGCGCGCAGCTGTTTTAGAGAATAGACGTCTTGCACCTTCTGAAAAAGAGCATCAATGCGTTGACTCTGCACATGCATCGCGGGAGAATCGTTCTTTATATAAGAAACGGCCCTTCCCTCTTCTCCAAAAAGGGTGCCGTTAAACGCATGAAGATCTAACTCTGCTCTAGCACACTCTAGCTCCGCACCATCTTGAAGAAACAGGCGTACCCTTCCATTCAACACAATATCGGATAAAGACGCTCCTTCAATTGGCGTCTTTAGCTCCGCATACTCTGCGCTCATAGTGCCAAGGGCATGTTCTAAAAGAACATCTCCTTTTAAATGCAGCACATTATCTTCGTAACTTGCCTCTAAGGAAGAGATGGTAGCTGGCTGATCTGCTGTAATAGAGGTTGTGGCATCAAAAATCATGACCTTGAAACCATAGAAGCTTTAAACCTCTGCGCCGAAAACTGCGGGCCTTCAGAGGAAACAGAAAAGCGCACATCCTGCGCAATTCCTTGTAAAAATGGAGAAAGAACGTCAATGTTTTCAGGGATTTCTCCTTCTGGCAAGCGAAATAAAGAGACTGCAACGCTATGCGCTAAAAACGACAGGTCTCTATAGGAATATAGTCCCTCATCTGCACGCAGCAGACGCAGCTCGGCAGAAGAATTAGCCCTATCTTGGATCAAGCACTCAACACCCTGTAGTTTTTCCATTAGCTCAATACGAGGCCCCTTAGGCTCAAGCATTAAAACAGAAGATGTGCTGTAGACTTTATGGTGCAATCTATTTCCTTCGGCATCCACAAGCCAAAGCTCTTTACGCACGCCCCTGCGGTGTTGATGCGTAGAAGAGCTAAGCACAGAAGGGGCCTTTTTTGCGGCCTTTACACGCAAACAAGCAGCAATATCTCGATGTTTTGGAATAAACAAAACGCATAAAGAAAAAAAGGCTGCGATACAAAAAACACAAAACACACAACAGGTTATTTTTCTGAACATACCAAATGAATCTGTTGGACCTGTTTTAAAAGAGCCTCAAGGCGATCTACTGGGAACACCGTTTCTCTATCGCTTTTAGCAACCTCTGGATTTAAATGGCTCTCTATAAAAAGGCAGTTTGCACCAGCTGCAACAGCTGCCTTAGACAAACAAGGAATATAGCGGCGATCTCCCCCAGAGGTTGTCCCAAGACCCCCTGGCAGCTGCACGGCATGAGAAGCGTCAAAACAGGTAGGAAACCCGCATTCGCGCATGATCTCAATTGCGCGCATATCACACACCAAATTGTTATAACCAAAAGAGGTACCTCTATCGGTTAGCAAAATGTTCTCATTACCTGCAGAACAAATTTTATCGACAACATTACGCATGTCCCAGGGAGCCATAAACTGCCCTTTTTTTACGTTAATAGGACATCCAGTTGCTGCAGCGGCCACAACAAGATCCGTCTGTCTGCATAAAAATGCAGGGATCTGAATCATGTCGCAAACATGCGCTGCAATTGTGGCCTCTTCGGGAGTGTGTACATCGGTTAGGACAGGAAGGTTTAATGTCTTTTTTACTTTTTCTAAAATCGCAAGTCCTTTTTCAATACCTGGACCCCGAAAGGAATTATAGGAGGAACGATTTGCCTTGTCGTAGCTTGATTTATAGATCAAAGGAATCCCAACCTTGGCACAAATCTCTTTTAACCTACCAGCTGTTTCCAAAGCGGAATCTTCGCTCTCTATCACACAGGGACCTGAGATCAGCACAAGAGGGTGGCCATCCCCTATAAAAAAATCTTTTATTTTTACACACTTCATGGATCTATAATGCCCTTTATTTTGGTTTTATACAAGAGACCTACCCCTTCTGGTAACGCATTTTTTCCCCTTCAATCTGATGTAGCATTTTATTAATCCGATCCATTTCTTCAAAAAGAGCAAATAAAGCAAGCCGTTGTTTTTCTGCATGGATACTAAAGGCATCCGTTTCTATATCCAAAATTTCGGGATGTATCCCCATCCCTGCAATCAACGTACCCGCAAAATGCTTTTTGCGCTTTAGGCGAAAAAAAGGAGGCGGAGAAAAAAAGGCCCAAGGAATGTATGTAGGCTCTTTATGAAAAAGAGCATCTAATTGCGAGGCATAAATCGGAAAAAATCCTGCCATTCCTTCTGCATGAGGGGCAACCTGCGATGGTTCGGTATGGTAAGCTGCATCTACATACTGTTGATCTTGCGCATAGCGCTCATGTATTCGTGCTGGCAACCTGTCAATAGTTATAGATTCCATAAACAACCTTTTAACAAAATCTTCTGTCAAAAATTCATAATCGTTTGATAGGATAATTGATCCGACGTTTTAATTGCACATTTAAGTAGCTAAGTGAATAAAAAATTATTTTTAATATTAATAATTTATTTTAATGCATCTTTTGCCAATCCTAACCCTATAGAGGAAGGACTAGAAAAAGGAATCTGCGTTAACTTCCAAGACATCCCAGCTCACGAATTTGTTCGCTTTGTCAGCAAAGTCTCAGGAACCAATTTTATCTTTGATCATCAAGACCTCCAATTTAATATTAGTTTTTCTACAGGAAAGACGGTTACCGAAGATAAAATCACACATGCCCTTATCCAAATTCTTAAAGTACGCGGCTTTCATGTTGCAGACGAGGGCGACTACCATGTCATTCACAAAACCTCTTCAATAGAGGGCAACACCTGGATGAACGAGAAGAACCTAGAATTTCTGGTTCACAAACTCCAATATCAACAAGGTAGTGAAATCGAAGATGCTGTTAAAAAAATTGCAGCAAATCTTAAAGCTCAAGGAGAGGTTCCAGCGAAGTTTTTAAGCGCTGTTGAATCAATGCAGTGGGTTAAAGCCACAAATTCCCTCCTATGTTCTGGAGACAAGGAAACGCTAACTCGGGTTGCAAAACTCGTTGAAGATCTTGATCAGCCTTTAAAACAGGTATTTATTGAAATTCTTGTGGTAGAAACCGATGTCCGCAAAAGCATGGACTTTGGCCTCCAATGGACAATTGGCGGTGTGCACGACGGACATGTTGGTGGAGGCATGGGCAATTTCCCTAAATCGTCGTTTGGCCCCTCCAGATTCGCAGAGGCCGTACAATCGATAGGACCTGGCATCCCCCCAATTGGCCTTTGCCAAATCCCTATCGGATGCGGCTTTGATATGGGAATTATCGGAGATGTTGTTTTACACAAAGGAAAAACATATTTATCTCTTGGCGCTCTAGCCTCAGCCTTGCAAACAGATGGCGATAGCACCATCGTGTTAAATCAAAAAATCGTCACCCAAGACAATAAAAACTCAAAAATTTTTGTTGGAGATAACCTTCCCTTCACAGGCTCTATTGTACAAACAGTCGGCCAAAGCCAGCAAACAACTGCAAACATCGAATACAGAGACATTGGAGTCAGTCTTAGCATCACCCCAACTTTAGGTGAAGGGGATGTTGTCACCCTCTCTTTAGACGAAGAAATCAGCCAAGCGCTCGGTGACACTGCCCTTTCTGCAAACACAGTCTCTGGCATTCGCACAACAAAAACAAATATGGCAACACATGTACATGTCCCAGACAAACACTTTCTTGTCTTAAGTGGCATGATGCGCTCCAATCACACCTATTTTAAATCGGGAATCCCCTGCCTTGGCAGCATCCCTATTTTGGGAGCACTGTTTAGCACAACGCATAAAAAAGACGAAAAGCGCTACGTCATGATTTTTGTTCGCCCCCATATTATACGCACAACCCCTGAATACCAACGCATTACAGATACTCAGGAGGCACTTTTAGACATGAAGCCCCTCCCTTCTACACGCATTGACACGCCCTGAGCAAGCTCAGTTGCGTAATTGCCCTATAGAGCTACATAGTCCTCACATTTTTCAAAGCATACAAGATAAAGTACAAATAACTCATGTTACGCAGCCGCTAACGCGGCGGCATAACTCAAATTAAAATATTTCACCACAGAGGTAGGGGAAGCGGAGGCATTTTTGTTCTAGATCTTCCTACTTTTCCTTCCAATATCCCCATGTAACATGCGGATAAGTTACTTAGGAGCACGCAGAGGCGCGCCTTGCGCGCAAAATATTTAATTACCCACTCATGTTATGCGGCAGAGCCAGCGGCTACGTAACATGAGTGAATTAATTGAATCTATTGGACCCGCTTAAACCAAAATTTCTTGCTTAAAAATTTTCATGTCGATACAATAGTTGCATTATACAACCAATATGCCTTAAAAATGACATATCTTTCAGATCAAAGCATAAATTTACTTAGACAAAACGCTAGGTCCATAGTCAGGGAACTTGGACTTCTTAATGATGCATATTTTGAAATCGGGGTTACCTTAGCTGAAAGGCACCTTCTTATAGAATTAGCTTCTTCCAAAGAGCCTCTGACCGCAAAGGACATCGCCGAACGACTTATCTTAGATAAATCGACAGTGAGCAGGCTAGTCGCTAAGGCTATAAAAAAAGGTTTTATTACCTGCACAACCGATCAACAAGATAAGAGAAAACGCTTTCTGCAATTTACAGAATTAGGAAAGCACACCCTTTCTGCATTCGAGCCAATCGCATTTAATCAGACTAAAAATGCTCTTCAAACACTTAGCTTCGAAGAAATTGAGATTGCGTGCCAGGGAATCGCCCTTTATGCAAAAGGATTAAAAAATTCCCGTTTACAACACTCAACCCCGACTCCATTAACAAAAAGCATCGACAACATAGATAGCGCAGAAGGCCTACAGAAAAAACTCCTTCAACTTGGATACACTGTTGACACATGCTCATCAGAGGACAAAAAAGCGTTGTTTGCAATTTTCAAAGAAGTTGTTGACTCAGGATGCAAATTCCCCTACGAAAATAGTTCCGCGGAAGAATTTCAAACCCGGTTTTTTGCTCCAACATCACAAATTTACGTATGTCGATCTATTAAAGGCGAAGTAGTTGGCTGCTTTTACCTTAAATCTAATTATTCAGGAAGATCGGGACACATTGCCAATGCCGCATACATGATTAAAAGCTCCCATAGAAACCTTGGAATCGGAACTTTACTAGTTAAAGCATCTTTACACATAGCCAAAAACCTTAACTTTCTAGCTATGCAATTTAACATGGTTCTGAGTGAAAATACTGTCGCAATCAAACTATATAAAAAACTTGGTTTTGAGATCATAGGAACAATCCCTAGTGCCATTCAAAACACAGATGGAAGCTTTCAAGATGGGTATACCATGTACCGCAGAATAGACAACTTATAAAGGAGATTTTATGTCCGATGAAAAACCAATCGTCTCAAAAGAAGAAACTTTTGATAAACTTGAAATTCGCTTAGGGCGCGTCATAAGCGTAGAAATTGAACCTACAGCTCCAAAGAAAGCCTATAAAATGAAAATTGACTTTGGAAAGTACGGAATAAAAACAAGCGTCGGACGATTTACTCACCATTCTCCTGAAGAGATGAAAGACAAGCTTGTACTGGGAGTTTTAAACTTCTCTCCAAGGCAAATTGGAGATGTAATTTCCGACGCTTTAATTCTGGGTGTACAATATCCAAAGGCTGACAGCGGTGAAGCAACATTCATTACTCCTTCCGCTCAGGCAAAAATTGGAGGAAAAGTTTTCTAACAACCTCACTCATGTTACGCAGTGGCACCAACTGAGCAGCATTTCACAATTAAATAATAATAACCTGAACTTTGGGTTTTTTAAGCCCGTGGACCGCGTGAAAGCTCCTATTTTT
>CAMFJP010000043.1 GCA_945957075.1 uncultured Chlamydiae bacterium | reverse complement strand
AAGCTAGCTAAAAGACTTTTATTCTCTTTTTTTATAGCTGCGTAACATGAGTTATGTAGTCAAAATGAATTTTTCAATAGCGTTTTGATCTCTGAGACCAACAAGTCTTCCCGATTCTTTTCCATTTTTAAATAGGATCATTGTGGGTACGGAGGTGACTTGAAATGTTGCAGCTGTTTGCTGAGCTTCATCGATGTCTAGCTTGACGACAGTGGCGGTTCCTGCAACAGAGGTAGCTACTTTTTCTAGAACAGGACCTAGGGCTTTACAGGGTCCACACCATTCTGCGGAAAAGTCTACAAGGACATTGCCTTGACTAATTTCTTGTTGAAAATTTGCTTCTGTAATGTATTTTACTTTTTCAGCCATATTAACGAGCTCCCTATGTGTAGCTTTTTTTTTGCGTATCATTTTCCATAATCTGAAATTATACCAAACACGGAAAATAAATTCATATTTGAGCAGCTTTCACGCTGCTCAAATATGAATTTATTTTCCGTGTTTGGTATTACCTACAAGTCCTTATTAGATCTCTTGCGAAATTGGCTATGGTTGGGTATATTGGAGCCCGTCGCGGCCATGGCGGAATTGGTAGACGCGCTAGATTCAGGTTCTAGTCGGGGCAACTCGGTGGATGTTCGAGTCATCTTGGCCGCATGTGTATCTTTTTTTAGCGTAAGGATCGTTCCGGATAGCGGACGCGTAGATGCGTTGTAAAGATTAGCGCCTTTACCATTGCCTTTTTGATGATGCCTAATTCTTCAAAGGTCAATTGACATTCATCTAGTTGCCCATCTTGGATTTTTTCAGAAATTAGTTTCCCCACAAGGTGAGAGAGGTGTTCTTCGGAAAGCTGGTCAGCAGAGCGGGAGGCAGCCTCCACAACATCTGCAATCATGATAATTGCAGATTCTTTTGTATGGGGTTTAGGGCCGGGGTAGCGAAATAGTTTTTCGTTTACTGGGCTTTCTAGCGAAATTTCCATTTGTTTTCTGTAGAAATAGTAGACAAGGGTTGTACCATGGTGTTCTCGAATAACATCGATAAAGCCCTGGGGGAGTCCCCTTTTTCTAGCAAGGGCCTCGCCTTCTGGGACGTGTGCCATAATTACTTGTGCGGATTCTAGTGGCGTGAGTAGTTGGTGGATATTAAAACCCCCGAGTTGATTTTCTGTGAAATAGTGTGGATTGAAGAGTTTTCCGATGTCGTGGTAAAGCGCTGCCACGCGACAAAATAGCCCATCCGCGTTGATAGATCGGGCCCCAGCTTCTGCAAGGTGTCCGACGACAAGAGAGTGTTGATAGGTGCCCGGAGCTTCTAGACTTAAGCGTTTAAGAAGTTCATGGTCTGGATCCATGTATTCCATAAGGGTCATATCTGTTACGACATGAAAAATGTTTTCTAGTATGGGCAAAAAGCCAACAACAAGAATAGCGGTTGCAAGTAGTGAAATAAAGGCTGTTGTAGCACCTGCGATAAACCGCAGCTGCCAGCCCATGTCTTCTGCTAAGGAAAAGGCGATAATCACAAAAAGTACAGCGGCCCATGTTTTGCCGCATACTGTAAAGACCTCACGCCGTTTGTGGATGCCTTTTGCAGACATCATGGTGATGCATGCTGCTGTTGCATTGGCAACAAGAAAATGGACTGTATCAAATGTTAAGCAGGTGCTTAAAATAACAAGAAGGGCAGCGGATAAAAATAGAGCAACATTGGCTCCCACTAAGATAGAGATAAGTACCGTTGCAAAAGGGAGAAAGATGGGATAGTCCACTCGGTCTAACCATTCCCCTCCGTGATGAATTAAGAAAAATTCAGTGGATTTTGTGAGGACTAGGGTAAGAACGATGATGACACAAATTAAAACAAGTTTTTGGATCGAATATAAAATGTCCTTTTGATACATCCGCAGATATAGATAGCCCAGGCCGATAAAAAGAAGTGCAAATAGCACGCTGCCAGCCCATGCAGATAGAGTCCATAAAGAGCGTGCGCTTGCAAGGCCAGAGCGCATGGCGCTTAGCATGATGATGTGTTGGGGAGTTACAATTTCTTTTGGCGACAGAAATACAGTTCCCTCCTCAATAAAAGTAAACTGTGTCGGAATTCGAGCTTCGATTTGTTGAGAGAGGTTTCTTGAGGCGTTTAAGTCTTCTTGTAGAGACCAGGAATGCTTCGAAAAATATTTTACAATAAAATCGAGAGTCTTTTTTTCTTGATTAGAGGGCTTTTTATCTTGAAAGGCTCTTTGAGAAATCCCTTCCCAGGTTGATTTAGGAAGAAAAACTGCTTGGCCGGGACGGAGTTCATCAATCGGATAAACTCCAATGGCTTTTGTGTGCAGCTCTTTCATTTTTTGAAAGGCTCTGGGCCCAGCATAACGACTTTTTATTAGGGCGCCTGCAAAAGTATTAAGGGTTGTATAGACCTGTTCGAAAGTTGCTTTGCCAATCGTATCGCGAAAGCTTGGATCTGATAAATTTTCCTCAAATTCTTTCTGTGTGCTGCGGATTTGACGGGGGTCTATTTTATATATGGATCCTATGTCGCGGACTGCTTCTTTCCGCATCAGCTCTGTTTTTTCTGCGTCCTCAAAGGTAAAGCTAACCTGAGCTGTGACATAACGATCGGCTGGAGCCCCGAGCACTAATTTTCTTACAGGGGGCTCTCTAAAATGAAAGAAACAGGCTAAGGCAATTATCAGAATCCCGAAAACCGCCCACTTAGCACCCCTTTCTTGGGGGGTGAGTTGAGATCGTATAGAGATCATAGCCGCTATCTTACCACGAGCTCTTTTCGTAGGTCAAGTTGCGATATTAAAATAAAATAATAACAAAGGAATGAAGTTGTAGGAAAAAAAAATAACCTGTACCCTTCTTCTCTATGAAAAAATCAAATATTATAGCAGTTGGTCTTCAGTGGGGTGACGAGGGAAAAGGGAAGGTTATTGATTACCTTTCGAGTAGAGCAGAGTATGTTGTGCGCTCTCAGGGGGGCAATAACGCCGGACACACTGTAATAGCAGAAGGCAAAGAATATAAGTTTCACCTTATACCTTCGGGCATTTTGTACCCACATGTACAGTGTCTGATAGGAGGGGGGACCGTCATTGATCCTGAAAGTCTTTTGCAGGAAATACGAGAGTTACGGGCTTTGGGGATTTCCCTTGAAGGCCGCCTTTTTATTTCCATGCATGCCCATCTTGTATTTCCCTATCATCGTCTCATGGATAAAATCTATGAAGAAAGACGGGGTGGAAAGGCGATTGGGACAACAGGCAGAGGGATTGGCCCTTGTTATGCAGACAAAACGCAGCGCATTGGTATTCGTTTTGCAGAATGTCAGGATAGAACTCTTCTTAAGGAGCGCCTAGAGCAGGTAGCTTGTGTGCGTTTGGCAGAGGGTATTGTATTGGACGTGGATAGCCTTGTAAATCAATACGTAGAGTATGCCAAAGAGCTTTCTTGTTTTACGCGGGATATGGAAGGGCTTTTACACCGTGCTCTAAAGAATAAAAAGAAAATTTTGTTCGAAGGGGCTCATGGCACTTCTTTAGATTTAACATTTGGTACGTACCCTTATGTGACCTCTTCTAGCACGATTGCAGCTGGCATTTGCATGGGGGTTGGCATTGGACCAACGTGCATAGATCATGTGCTTGGTATTGTAAAGGCGTATACAACCAGAGTCGGAGCCGGGCCTTTGCCAACAGCCCTTTCTGCAGAAGAAGAAAAGGCTTTTGTGCCACAGGTTGTGGCCAGAGAAGTGGGGACAACAACAGGAAGGCTGCGTCGGTTGGGCTGGCTTGATATTGAGCAAATAAGAATGTCTATCGCGTTAAATGGTGTGGGATCGCTTGCCCTGACTAAATTAGACATTTTAGATTCTTTAGATAGTATTAAGTTGTGTACTGGCTACAATGACCATAGCCCTATATATGAGGTTTTTCCGGGTTGGAAAACATCGACCAGCACGGTAGAGCGTATGGAGGATCTTCCACAAGCTGCAAAAAAATATATAGCGCGCATAGAAGAGCTTTGCGACGTAGCAGTTTCTATGGTATCTGTGGGCCCAGAAAGGGATAAAACGCTTGTGGCAATGGATATATTTTGAAGCAGGGTGGGGTTCCAAAGCATGTTGCCATCATTATGGATGGGAATAGAAGATGGGCAAAACAGCATGGGCTCCCTTTTATGGAGGGGCATTTTCAAGGCGCGCAGACCATTACGCGTATTGTAAAAGCTGCCATAGATTTGAATATTCGTGTTCTGACGATATACGCATTTTCTACCGAAAATTGGAATCGACCTCCCGAAGAGATAGCAGCTTTGATGGAGCTTTATAAAGTTTACCTTCAAAAGCAAAAAGAACCTATGGTTAGAGATGGGGTAAGACTTGGCTCTATAGGGGATTTGTCCAGAATTCCAGGGGATGTCCTAGAGGCTTTAGATAGTGCAAAAAAGGCAACAGAGTCGTGTAAAAAACTCGATCTTGTGCTTGCGCTAAATTACGGAGGTAGAGACGATATTCGAAGGGCCGCCCTTAATATGCTGCGGGATCATCGCTTGGGTAAAATACAAGAGAGTGATGTTTCTGAAGAGCGCTTTGCTGCTTATTTAGATACGGCCGCTTGGCAAGATCCTCAGCTGCTTATCCGTACAAGTGGGGAAATGCGGCTTAGCAATTTTTTATTATGGCAGCTTTCTTATGCAGAAATTTATGTCAGTGAAAAGCTCTGGCCTGATTTTGATGCTGAAGAGCTTGGCTGCGCACTAAATGCATACAAACAGCGAGATAGAAGACTTGGTGGGTAAAACAGGTGAAGGACTTAACTAAACGGTTTGTTGTTTCTTTAACGATTAGCTCTATTCTTTTAGCCTTTGTTGTCTTTTCCACCCATGGATGGGTGCGAGTGTTATTGACAATTCTTATAGGGGTTATGGGCGCTATTGGTATTTGGGAGTATGCCCGTTTTGCTAAGGTTAAGGATTTGCAGCCAGCAACCCGTTGGATGATGGGAGCTGGCTTTTGTGAGGTACTCTGTTTCCATATTGCTTCTTTGTGCACTAGCTGTGCGCAGCTTCCTCTTATTATACTTGTCTTTAGTGCGATTTTGTTTTTTTTATTGCATTTTCGTGATCCCACGCGATCTCTTATTCACGTTGCGATAGAATTTTTTGGACTGTGTTACGTCGCTGTGCCGCTTGGTATGATGCTTACTGTTTTATATATGCAAGGTACAGAAGATGGGAGAATATGGATTGCATATTTAATTGTTGTTACAAAAATTGTAGATGTTAGTGGGTATTTTGTGGGTAAACTCCTTGGACGTCGCCCTTTAGCACCGGTACTCAGCCCACAAAAAACCATTGAAGGATCTATTGGCGGTTTTATCAGCGCCGTTATTGTTAGTATTGGATTTTATTTCCTTTCTTTTCATGTCACCGGATTTCATCTCTCTTTAACATGGGCTCTTGTTCTCGGAATGGGCATAGGGGTTTTAGGACAAGTTGGAGATCTTGCGGAATCTATGTTTAAACGTGACGCTGCCGTTAAAGATAGTAATAATTTGCCAGGGCTTGGGGGCATATTAGATCTTTTGGATTCTTTGATTTTTACATCCCCCCTTGTTTACTTGTTTCTTAGGATGGCCGCGTGATTATTACAATCGATGGTCCAGCAGGTACGGGAAAAACAACAGTTGCAAAAACATTAGCTGCAGCTTTAGGTTTTGTTTATGTAGACACAGGGGCTATGTATCGCATGGTGACCTGGTTTTTTTTGCAAAAGCACATTGATCTAAAAAGCCATATAGAGGTAGAGAGAGCGCTTGAAAACTTTACATATGTGATTAAAGAGCAAAAAAGTAGTCCATGCTATTTTGTATGTGGAGAAGATGTTACCCAGGCGATTCGCTCTCAAGAGGTGACAGCTGCTGTGTCGGCTGTATCGGCAATCCCGACCGTCCGCACATTTTTATGGGATAGACAGCGCGCTCTTGCAAAAGAGGGTGATACTGTGTTTGAAGGGCGCGATATGGGCTCTTTTGTATTGCCGCATGCAGATGTTAAAATATTTCTAACTGCTACGCCTCAAGTGCGTGCTAAAAGAAGGCATAAAGAGCTGGAAGGGGTTTCAGAAGAGCGTGTACGGCAAGATTTAGAGCTTCGTGACGCTTTGGACTCCTCTAGGGAGCTTGCCCCTTTATGCTGTCCAGAGGGGGCACATGTTATTGACACATCTGCGCTTTCTATTGAAGAGGTTGTGGACGTCATCTTGCATATAGTTAAATAAGGACCCCGTATGCGTTCTTCTTGGGCACGAAGATCCCCTGGAATGGGAATTTTTTATCGTATTGTGCTTTTTGTCTCTTGGCTGTTTGCAAAAGTGTTATATCGACATAGGGTCTATGGGACAGACCGCTACTATGTTGGGGGAGCGATTTTAGCGGCCAACCACACCTCGTTTTTAGATCCTCCTTTGATCTCGATTTCCTGGCCGGAAGAGGTGCATTTTTTAGCTAGACAGACCCTGTTTGATGTGCCCGTTTTGGGAACAGCGATCTCAGCATTAAATACACACCCCGTGCGTGGCGGTGCTGGTGATGCTGCCCTATTTAAGTACGTCATCAAGCTTTTGAAAGAAAAGAAAAAAGTCATCCTTTTCCCAGAGGGAACGCGGTCAGACGGTGAAGAGATGGGGCCTATAAAACCAGGCCTTTCCCTTTTGATTGAAAAGGCAGATGCTGCGATTATTCCAGCCTATATTCATGGCGCATATGCCATTTGGAATCGCAAAAAAAAGTTTCCAAAATTATGGGGTAAAACCGCGTGTGTGTTTGGCTCTCCGATCTTTTGGCATCAGTTTGGACATTTGCCTCGCAAGGAGGCGCATGAGGCCCTCACGAATGCTTTAGCACATGCCATCTCCGCCCTCCGTTCTTGGTACCTTGCAGGGGCCAAAGGCTCTCCCCCTTAGCGCAAAAAAACCGCAGGCCGCTTTATTAGACCTTTTGCATAACATCCCTTCCGTACACGTACACGATCTTTCCCAATGAGTGTGACCTTTGGGCTATTTTGACTAACTCATGTTACGCAGCCGCAGGCTCTGCCGCGTAACATGAATATAAAAAAAAAGAAAAGAGAATAAAAGTCTTTTAGCTGGCTTATAGCGACATGTCGGGGACAAGTCCTGCGGCATTGTCCCCGACATGTCGCTATAAGCCAACTACAAGCCTTCTGATCTCTTCTTTTTTTATACTCATGTTATGCGGCAGAGCCAGCGGCTGCGTAACATGAGTGACTAACATGCATATTAACCCAAAGTTCAGGTTATTAATCGAATTGATAGCTCCCTCCCTTTCTCAAAGCAAAGATGAGAATAGCTGGTTTAAATATTTACTTGGTTTGATTTTGTAGTGGATGATATCCTGCGCAGGATATCATTTGGAGGTTCTTATGAAGGGGTGTCTTGGCCTATTTTGTTTTTTAAGGCTGGCTTTGCTGTTTCTTCCATTCACTTTGAGTGTTTCTTTGCTAGCTCATGAGAAAGGGTTTTTAATTAATTCTATAGAAATTGAAGAATATACAGCTGCTATTGTAACCAGCATTGATGCAACAGCTATTGCTATTTTAAGCATCCCAAATAAGCAGCATACATTTGATAATACATTGAAGCCATGGAATCGGTTGTGTGCACAATTATCTCAAACTTTAGACGTATTGCAGGAATTGGAGGTTCGCTACGGCGAGGTAGCTTCTCAAAGGGCGGAAGAACTATACGCCTATTTTATGGAGATCATGCAAAGCCATGACCTTCATGAAATTTTTATGAATTGTTCGTTTGACGCCTTTCATAATTTGGAATTAGATTCGTTTGAACGTTATATTGGAGCTCGGTTTCTAGCAAATAATTTGAATGGGCCAATTTATTTATATGAATATGTGGAGGAGCATAATCCGTCTGAGATCCCTATGGAGACTCAAATTGCGGAAATTTCTTATGAGATCTTGTCTGAAGAAGCAGATGCTGTCTGTATCCGAAATATTACTACTGATGACCATGCGCATGGCTTATACCAGACTCTTAAAAAAAGGTATTCTCATTTTATATATACACCCCCTTCATCAGTTCTACATATTTCGAATAATCATCGAAAAAAAGGAATGCTCATTGCAAGTAAACGGCACAAAGACGCATTCGATATTTTTACCGTTGGTTCACGTGGAAATGACAGTGGAGCTAGTTGTGAAACTGGTGTATCAGCAACATGGGGGGGTGCAAATGGGATTCAATGGGAAGGATATATAAAAGCAGAAGTTCACGATGATAGGGGTAATTATGCTGAAGGGCAAATAACACAAAGAAATGATGGTTCTGGACAAGTTGATGTTCGTGGAGGTCATGAAAGTACAACTAAATAAAAAATGTGTTTGGTTTGGCGTTTTTCTTTTATTAAGCATCTATATCGGTTTTTGTTTTTTTTCGAAACAATCTCGCAAAGATGCAGCTCAGGCAAAAAATCTTGCGAAGGAACGTGCTTATTTTTTACCCATGAAAATTAGTGGGTTTTCTATTGGCAATGTGCCATACATTATAGTGTGTATTGAAGATCAAACTATTACTGCAAAAGTGGATTTGGGATATCAGGGCCATATTGCCCTTACATCGGATATTATAAAAAATCTAAAAACAAAAAAGTTTATCGGACGTCATTCTAGCTATGGAATAAAGGGGAAAATCTGGGAATCCAACGTTTATGAACTGGAAAAAATTCACACTGAAAACGTGTCGTTTTATCCCGTATTAGCTGATGAATTATGCTCAGAATTTCAGACAGATATTCATGTAGGCGTACAACCTAATGTGTCAGAGCTAGACTGTGGGAGAGTGGGGTGGCGCTTGTTTCAAAATTTTAATCTACTGTTTGATTGTAAGAACTCTATATTTGCACTATGCGATAGCTTGGAAACATTAAAACAACAAGGGTATTCCACGAATTCTTTTGTTGAAGTTCCTTTTTTATTAGATCAAGGGTGGATTGCATTTACAGCTGAAACAGAGCATGGTAATTTGCGCTGTATATTGGATACTGGATCTACATGGAATATGCTTAATAAAAACATATTAGATCCTTTTAATAGTCATATGGTTTTAAAAAACGACAACGAGGAAAGTTATTTAAAGCTTAACCCGGAAAATAAAGATCTTTTAGTTTTTGATTCGGAAAACATTTTGGATTTGCAGGTTTTTAATATTGGAAACAAATCGTTTGGACCTATGACATTTAATCACATTAAGTCACCTGTAGATATTGATGCGATTATCGGTATGGAATTCTTTGAAAAAACTCTGGTGTTTGTTGATTTTTCAAGACAAAAAATCTATTTTTTTGAGTATCCTAAATAATAGACATCTTGCGTAACTCCATTTGTTTGGTAGCGCCGCGCTTTTTGGCAGCT
>CAMFJP010000042.1 GCA_945957075.1 uncultured Chlamydiae bacterium | reverse complement strand
CAGAGCCCTGCTTGATAAAACTCCCCGTACCAGAGATAACCCCTGCAAACGTTGTATTTCCAGAGGCCCCAGCCGTAAGCGTCTGACTCCCTAAAACAATACTTGTGCCAGAGGCCCCCGTTAAGTCAGAGACTATCTGCGCAGGCCCGCCTGAAATGTCAAAAATACTCGTCCCCTGCAATGTCATATTACCCGTAACAATCCCACTACCTGTCATGGCAATTGTTCCTGCACTGATCGTTGTGCCCCCACTATAGGTATTAACACCAGATAGCGACAGCGTCCCAGAGCCCTGCTTGATAAAACTCCCCGTACCAGAGATAACCCCTGCAAACGTTGTGTTAGCAGAAGTTCCAGCCGTAAGTGTCTGACTACCTAAAAGAACACTTGTCGCAGAGGATCCTGTTAAGCTTCCAATTGTTTGAGAAAGACCAGATGACATATCAAACACTGCTGAATTACTAAGTGCCAAATCCCCAAGGACTACGCCTAAAGAAGTAGTTTTTAGTGTTCCTGCAACGACATTCGTTGTTCCTGTATATGTATTTGCAGCTGCAAGGTTAATCGTTCCAGATCCACTTTTTGTAAAGCCATCGCCAGCTATTGCTCCAACTATTGGGGTATTTACAGTCAGCGTTTGTCCAGAGTCGATTTGAATAACGCTACCTGTACTAATAGTAATTTGTCTTGTTGTGGCAAATGTGCCTGTAACTTGAAGAGCTCCGAGAGCCCCTATAGTTATATTAGAAACAACTGGAGATATGGAACCCAAATTTACGTCACTAGATACGCTAACAGCCCCTGCATTAATGACTGTGCCCCCCCGATATGTGTTGCTTCCCCCAAGCGTTAACGTGCCTAACCCAACTTTTGTAATTTTTGCCAAACTTGTCGGAGCCAAATAATTCCCAATAATAGCACTATTTGTGTTATCCAAACCTATTGTTAAAGCATTGTTTGTATTCACGGTAGATGATGCATCACAATTAATCGATCCAATTGTATTAGACTGATTGAATGTACAAGATGACCCATTGGCCAACTGAATAGAGGCAAAACTACCAGTGGCTGAATTGCTAAACAAAATCGTGGAAGCATTATTTAAGGATATAAAAGCATTTCCTGCAGAAGGACTAGCGCTGCTAAGTACAATACTAGATGCGTTGGTTGCTGTAACATTAGCATTACTAAGTGTCGTTCCAGCTCCAGTAACATTCATAACACTTTGGTCCAATACAATAGTAGAGGTTCCCGCATTTGCTCCACTTGAAAATAAAACCAAACCTTTATTCACACTTTTTATTGAAGCTTGACTTGCCTGACTTCCATTAAAAACAACAGAAGCTTTGGAGGCATTCCCATTCGAATCGACATTAATAATTGCCTGCTGAGCATCAGATCCAGCTATAAACTGTAACCCCGAGGTAAAAGCAATATTTGGAGCATTAATAGAAAAGGTTGCCTTACCACCTGATGATCCAGTGACATTAATAAAAGTATTACCAGCAGTTGAAGAAGAGGTAATAGAAACATTTCCAGAGAAGCCCATATCGGCAGAAGCCCCAGAAGAAAACACCAATGTTCCCTGATTAATCTTAAACGATTGCGTAAATGGGCTTGCGCTCGCATTAATCCCACCGCCCACGCATTGGATATTGTTGTTTGCACCTGATCGATTAAGGAAAAATTGATAGGCCTGTGTCGAATTTAAAAATTGTATTGTTCCGACGCGAAACGGCACAGATACAGAAGAACCATCAAGCGCTGGAAATAAAAACCCGGTAGGGCCAAATAAAACAAGGTCACCAGAAATAGGAACGCCATTCGGAGTCCAATTAGTGGATAGAGTTAGATCTGAAGTAGCCCCCGACCATGTATAGATTGCGCCAAAAGAAATATCGGGAAATAAAACAACGCACCCTACACATGCCTTAAGAAAAAAAAAGCCCCTGCCCTTTTTTTTCATCCCCCCCCCTCCAGTATATGGATTAAACATATAGCATATATACACATGTTATATTTTTATCTTAACAAGAAAAACGGAAGAATCTAATAAGAAAGCGCGCCAGAAGAGGGATCCTCTCCTGGCGCGCTTGGTTAACAAAGCATGCTACTTAAGAACGTTTCTTAGTAGTCAGCACCCGGCATTCCAGCTGGAGCTGCAGCTGCTTTCTCATTAGGCTCTTCTGTAATCATAGCCTCTGTAGAAAGGAGCAGACCTGCAATAGATGCTGCCATCTGAACGGCTAGACGCACAACTTTAGTCGGATCGATAATGCCCTGTTTGAACATATCGACGTACTCATTTGTTCTTGCATCCCAACCCTCGCACACACTAAGCTCGCTAACTTTCTGGGCAATAATAGACCCTTCATGGCCAGCATTGAAAGCGATTTGTTTCAGCGGCGCTGAAATCGCACGCATCATAATTTCAACACCAAGTCTCTCGTCTCCTTTGAAACTTGTTGCGAGCTTTGCAAGCTCTGGAATACAGCGGATAAGCGCAACGCCTCCACCTGGAACCACGCCCTCTTCGACAGCAGCTCGTGTTGCATGTAAAGCATCATCGAGGCGATCTTTCTTCTCTTTAACTTCAACCTCTGTAGCTCCACCCACTTTGAGAACACCAACGCCCCCTGCGAGTTTTGCAAGACGCTCTTTCAGCTTATCTTTATCGTAATCTGAGGTCGCATCTTCGATCTGACGCTTTAAAAGATCGATCTGCTTTTTGATCTCTTCTTTTTTGCCAGCTCCTTGAACAAGAGTTGTCTCTTCCTTTTCAATCACAGCTTTCTTCACTTGTCCAAGCATATCAAGCGTTGTATTTTCAAGTTTAAGACCCACTTCTTCACTAATGACTTGACCACCTGTGATAATTGCAATGTCTTGCAGCATTGCTTTTCTTCTGTCTCCAAAGCCAGGAGCTTTGACAGCACATACTTTAAGACCTGCACGTAGACGGTTTACAACAAGCGTTGCCAAAGCTTCGCCTTCGACATCTTCTGCGATGATAAGAAGGGCTCTTCCACTTTCTGCAACTGCTTGCAAAATAGGAAGGAACTCTTTCATTCCAGAAATCTTTTTGTCGTAGACTAGCACATAGCAATTCTCTAAAATCGCTTCTTGTGTCTCAGCATTTGTAATAAAGTAGGCAGAAGCATAACCTCTGTCGAAGTTCATCCCTTCCACAACATCTAATGTTGTTTCAAGGCCTTTACCCTCTTCAATTGTAATGGTGCCATCTTTACCAACACGCTCCATCGCAGTTGCAATAATTTCTCCAATAACCTCATCGCCATTTGCAGAAATCGTCGCAACCTGAGTGATCTCTTTTTTATCTTTTACAGTACGGCTTAAAGACTGTAGATGAGAGGTAATCACACCAACTGCCTTGTCAATACCGTGCTTAATTTGCATCGGATTTGCGCCCGCTGTCACGTTGCGCTGACCTTCTGTGTAAATAGCTTCTGCAAGGACAGTTGCCGTTGTTGTCCCATCCCCTGCCTTATCTGCAGTTTTGCTGGCAACCTCTTTGACCATCTGGGCGCCCATGTTCTCTTCTTTGTCTTCAAGCTCAATTTCCTTAGCAACAGAGACACCATCTTTTGTAATATGAGGAGCACCGTAGGACTTTTCAATTACAACATTACGTCCTCGAGGACCCAAGGTCACCTTAACAGCAGATGAGAGGACCTGCACGCCTTTTAAAATTTTTTGGCGGGCATCTTCTCGAAAATTTATTTTCTTAGCAGCCATGTTAAATACTCCTTTAGTTAATAATCGCTACGATATCGTCTTCTTTGAGGATAACAAGATCTTCACCATCAATTGTCACCTCTTGGCCCGCATACTTGTCCATAAGAACCGTATCACCTACAGCAACAGACATCGGCAGCAACTTCCCTTCTTGGGTTATTTTTCCAGAACCTACCGCTACAACACATGCGCTCTCTTGTTTTTTCTTTGCTGTATCAGGTAGGATGATACCACCTTTGAGCACTTCTTCCTGCTCAAGGCGCCTCACAACCACACGGTTGCTAAGAGGTTTAAGTACCGTTTTCTTTGCAGTTTGTTGTGTCATACTATCCTCCTTAGGATAAACTTCGGTTTTCAGGCTGCATTGTACGGAAAAAGCTGATTTTTACGCAATAGATTTAGCAGTGAATTGCTAGATTTGCTAATTTTTTAACAAAAAGGGCACCCTATGACAAAAACACGCTCCACTCTCTCTCTTCAAGACCTCTGGAATGTAGAGGCCATGTACCCCTCCCTCTCCGCTTGGGAAGAAGATCTTACCCACTGGAGCGAAGGGAAATGGAAAGCCCTCACCCAATTTCAAGGCATTTTAAAAGACGGCCCAAGCATCTTATTAAAATTTTTAGACCTATATTTTGACACCGATAAACACCTCACAAAAATTTATACTTATGCCCACCTGCGTCATGATGAAGATGTTACAGAAGAAACATACAAACAAGCGTATGCCAAAGCCGTTTCGACACTCCACGCCTTTAGACAGGCGCTTTCCTGGGTCGAACCTGAGATCCTCACTTTGCCCCCCTCCATCACCTCAGATCCCGTATTAAAAAATTACCACATCTACCTACAAAATATTTTACGCCTCAAACCCCACGTCCTTTCCCCCTCAGAAGAATCCTTAATGGCACTGATGGGAAAAGCCCTCGATACCCCCTATCAAACCTTTGGAGCCTTCAACCACGGCGATCTAAAATTTCCAGACGTTCAAGACGCGCAAGGAAATGCAAAACCCCTAACCCATGGAACCTACCAGCTCTATCTAAAAAGCCAAGATAGAGTCTTAAGAAAGCACGCATTTGAGACCCTACACCGCAGCTTTTTATCTCATGAAAACACCCTATGCGAACTATTAAATGGCCTTGTGCAAAAACATGTCTGTACAGCCAAAGCCAGAGGCTATGCATCTTCTTTATCAGCTGCTCTTTTCCCCTATGAAATCGATGAAACAGTCTACAGGGAGCTAATTAGCGCCGTCCGCAAAAGACTTCCCTCTTTACACAAATATATGCGCATGCGCAAACGCCACCTTGGGCTAAAAGAGATGCATCCCTATGATCTCTACGTCCCCCTTATCGATTTTTCATGGCACATCCCCTATGAGCGCGCAGAAAAACTCCTCATTCAATCCGTTGCACCTTTGGGCCTTGCTTATCAAAGCATGCTTAAAAAAGGTCTTATCGAAGACAGATGGGTGGATCGCTATGAAACCCCAAGAAAGCGCTCCGGAGCCTATTCCAGCGGCTGCTATGGCAGCATGCCCTATATTCTTATGAACTACCACGGCGAGCTCTACGACGCCATGACGCTCAGCCACGAGGCTGGTCACAGCATGCACTCGCTTCTTTCCAACACTCACCAACCCTACCCCTACTCTGGCTACTCCATCTTCCTTGCGGAAATCGCCTCCACCTTCCATGAAGAGTTATTTATTCAAGAGCTCTTTAAACACACCTCCAAAGAAGAGGAAAACATCTTTCTCATCAACCAACAAATCGAAAGCATACGCACAACCTTTTTTAGACAGACCCTATTTGCAGAATTTGAACTTAAAATCCACGAGCTTGCAGAAGCAAATATCCCCCTGACCCCAGCGCTTCTCAAATCGGAATACAGAGCCTTAAATGCCGCCTACTTCGGTCCTGATGTTACATTAGGCGAAGAGATCGACATCGAATGGGCACGAATCCCCCATTTCTACTACAATTTCTATGTTTACCAGTATGCAACCGGAATTAGCGCCGCGCACGCCTTTGCAAAAAAAATCACAGAACCTGGCGCTCAAGAAAAATACCTACAATTTTTATCTTCAGGATCGAGCAGGCCGCCTCTAACCCTCCTTGCAGAAGCTGGAATAGATATGCGCAAGCAGACAGCGGTAGAGACGCTCATTGACCACTTTGATCACCTTGTTGAAAGAATGGAAAGTAAAATTTCTTAACAAAAATATTGATAGAAATGAAGCGTCGCTGTATTTCATTAGGTCTCTTGAACATATGAAGACCAAAAGCTGCAAGGGGGGCCTTATGAAATACAAGACAAAAGACACATTCACAATCATCAATGAGAAGGGGCTACATACACGCCCCTCAACAGAACTTGTGCGCTGCGCTTCCTCTTTCAAAGCGCAGATCTTTTTAAGTTATCAAGACCTTACAGTAAATGCCAAGTCCCTTCTTGGCATTTTAATGCTCGCTGCACACAGGGGCTCGAAAATCCACATAGAGGCCGAGGGCGAAGACGCCTCAGCTGCAGTGCAAGCCCTTATCGAACTCGCCCAAAACAGGTTTAATATCAAGTATTAACGTTGGCTGAGCGCAACGATCACAGCATATACATGCGCAGCTGCCTCGTAATTTCCAGAGCCTACAGCTAATTTATGCCATTGCATACAGCGTTCACAAGTCGTTTTTATAAGAGAGGGATCTTGCGTTCTTGCGATCACATTGTTCAATCGTGACTTCTCAAACATAAAGAGCCTCACTCCCTCTTTACGACCCATAATCGCATAAGGAATCAATCTAAACAAATGCGATCTATAGGACACTTCATCAGTGCAATACCTTTCAAGAACTTCTAGCATAGCAATAATTGCGTTCTCATCAGACTGAGGATCTAACATAGCCTCCGCAATGGCATTCACATCAACATTATAAGCTGGAGCAACTGGCCTTGAGGCTTGCTGCGCTCGAACATCCAGCGCATCCAGAACGCCTAGTGAGCGATTAGCTGCCTCGGCTTCTTGTTTTAAAAACACTGCTTCTTCCGGAGAAATCACATACTGACCCCTTAATGCAGCTATAATTGCGCGATCATCTGCTACATCCGATCTCAACATTCTACTCACATATTCTGCTTGTGGGCTCAGTTGAGGCCGTGGTTGGGCTATAGGAGGTTGTGGGGCTACGGGGCAAGCAGCATAGGCACGCTGTCTAGGCTGTTGGTACGTAGGTTGTTGAGCTGGACGGGGCTGAGGTGCTGGTGGCGGGGGAACGTAGCCGGTATGCCTAGGCTGCGCGTGCTGTAGATCTGCAGGTTGCTGACATCTCGGCTGATCGACCGGTTGGGCGTACCATCTTGGTTGCTGGGGGGCATAATATTGAGCCGGCTGGGGGCGGTAGGCATGCTGCGCGAAAAAACCGTAGGGAAGGGGGGCCGCAGCTGGAGTCATAGGAGCGTGGTATTGAGGTGCATAAGGGCTTCTCATTGGGGCGTAATAAGGGGCCGCATAAAGATTAGGAAAATACATAAGTACACTCTTGGTAAGAACTTTACCAAAAATTATACCAGCTTATCTAAAAAACTTCAACACATGAAATCAACTGATTATTTTATTAAAAACCAATGAGTTACATTAAAAACAATATCTCATCTTGCGATAAAACATATTCATCTTCTGAAAAAAATCGCCTAAACAATTCGACAGCATAATCATTTTTTACAGACACTGCCAGATCGTTCCACGTTTGGCGATATTCATATGATACAAAAACCAGACGCATGGCTGCGCAGAGACGGAATAAAACCTTGTTTTTACGAGTCTTAATAGCCAAAGGAATAAGTTGTATAAGCTGCTGGACATCTTTTGAAACAGTGGTTATCTTACGAATAATCGTATCTTCTTGCGTTTTAGGATCTAAAATAGCAGATTTAATTGCTTCAAGCTCTTGATGGCAATCGAGAATAGGTGCGGCTACAGTTGATGTCTCTGGTCTTGTCTGGCCTGGGCGTAGATGCACATTTAACTTTTTTAAAACAGAAGCTGCTTTACTTCCAGCATAAGCACCGCATCTAGGCGCCTTATCTTGTGGGCGTATAAACCGCTGCGTCGGTTGGGGGGACCCCCTTGGTTGCTGGAGAGCATGATTATAGTAGACAGGCTGCTGGCGATAGGCGTATTGCTCAAAAAATCCATAGGGAAGAGGGGCCATAGCTCGAGCCATAGGGGCATAGTATAAAGGCGCGTAAGGATTTGTCATTGGTGGGTAATAGTAGGCCACGCAAGGATAATAAAAGTACATAAGTACACTCTTGATATGACCAAGAAGAATACCAGTTATGCTAAAAAAATCAACAAGCGAAATCGATTTTTTTAGAGACAAATGAGTTACATTAAAAGTAACACCTTATCTCGCCATAAAATACATTGTTTCGCAAATACTGGCTCCAATAAAAGTCATAAGAGCCATAAACGCCCCAATGCTTCCCAAGTAGAACACGAAGCCCTGCTCCTGCATCAAAAAAATCCCGGTTGCCACCTAAAACAGGCACCATTCTTTCAGTGTCAAATGTAAGGCTTGTGACTTTGACCTTGTGGTTAATATCACAACATTCTCTTTCCCAATTAAAGCGCACCTCAGGTAGCCATGTTACGCCGCCCGTTTCCCAAGAGCTTCCTGCATTAACACCAAGAGCCGGCACAAGCGATGTGACGTTCTGATGTCCAACATGCACATTAAATGAACCAGCGCCCGTTTCCATATAATCTTCAACGATATAGTACGTATAGTTGCAGTATGCGACTGGAGAAATGCGCCAGCGGCTCCATAAAAAGTCGTACCCTACTTGCCCGTAAGCATTAAAGGTCCATCCTCTTGGGCTGCCCTTGGCAACCATTCCATTAACATTGCGATGCACATGTAAAAGATCGGAGCCCACAGCTCCAGAAAGATCCAAGAAAAAGTGATCGTTTTTAAAAGGAAGCATAGTCGCATACGCACGGCCCAGTACATTAGAAACACTAAAATGGCCCCAGCCTTCATGAACGTGAGCACGCAGCTTTTCATAAGCTATATTAGCCCCAATACCAACACGTGTAAACGTATAATCAGCCCCTACAATCGCTCCTAAAGAATGAAAATCGAGCGCATTTTGCTCGCGGATTTTTTTGACCATGCCCTTACTACCCACGGGCGCCACATACACAGTCCAAGGATTTGCTAAGGTGGAACGCTTAAAGCGCGATCCTGTTGCAAAGGGATTATCCTCTGCGGCACTAACCAAAAAACCCTCTACGTCTCTTTCATCTGCGCGTGCAACAGCCCCTCGCAGGCTCATATGCATGTCATTTTGACGCTCTACTGTAAATGTCATATTTTCAGCTGCCATATCCAAAGCGCCACTGTCAGCTGCTAAGGTCGTTAAACTTGGCAAAGGATTTAAGGTAATCCAAATTTGGTTGCCTTGTAGGCTTAATTCTGCATCCACATGATAGGGCGCCTGTTCCATAAAAAACTGATTTAACGCATCAATTGTTGCAACAAGACCTTGCTCTGCTGTCACAATAGGAAACGAGGCTCCCTGCGTATAATTGCCCCCATCAAGCGCAAGAAACTGAATCACGGCACCAGAATCAAAAAAGGCACTCCCATTGACAACAAGCGAGCTGACATCGCCATATCCTGTTCCATTGGCAAGAATTTGTAAAATACCTGGAGCTGCTCCCCCCACCTGTCTATAAT
>CAMFJP010000041.1 GCA_945957075.1 uncultured Chlamydiae bacterium | reverse complement strand
GGTCACAAGAAACCCTAACCCAAGGTGTAAAACGTAGGGGGGAAAGGGGGCCGTGCCAAGCAAGCTAAAGACAGCGCCTCCCATGATATTAAGCTGAATGGCAAACCACCCTATCATAGCAAGCAGAAAAAGAGCCCCCAAAATCGAGGGCCCAAGGCTACCAAAGACATCAAATGCCTGCTCCACGCTAGATTTTTGTGTGCGCACGGCAAATAATGCAGTAAAACATCCAGCAACTAGCAAAAACATATTACCGATGCCAATAGCCAGAAGGGCAGATTGCAGCCCCATACGGCTGGCTAGAATCTGCCCTAGCATTACAACAGGCAAACAAATAGCTCCACCCACTTGCAATAAAGTTAGCTCTTTCCACGTAATATTCATATGCTTTCTACATGCCTCCTTATTGTATCGGCAAAGATATGTTCAATGCAGAAGACAGAGGGGTTTGTAAGCGAAAACCCCCCGGCATATGCCATCTGTTTGTAGCTATCCAATCCAGGCAGATCCACAGGCTCTCTTGTCAACTTTTGTCCTGCATATTGCGTATGCTGCGCTGCGTTGGCAAGAATTACAGAGCCAATATCCTCTTGAGCAAAACCTGCCATTTTTTCTTCAAAGCAAGGATGCTCTGTAGATTTTAAACAGTTTCCCTCAACCACAACAGCTGTTGTATCTAAAGAAGAATCTTCTTTTCTATGAAAAAAACCATTTTCTGGATGAAATAAAAAGTGCATTTTTTTTCCAGTCGTCTGGGCCTCTTGTAAAGTTGCGCCCTCTTTTTCCACAACTTTAATAAGTAATGGTTGCTCTGTTGCATGCATCCTGTGCAGGAGCATATCTAGGGCAAAAAAACAGGGCACTTGTGATCTTAACCCCTCATCCAGGCAAGGCGCTATGTGCGGTATATCTTTTTGCTCCGCGCATTCTTGGATATAGCCTACAGAAAGCTCAGAAAGGTGCTTTTGCACATGTTTTACAAGATCGCTTACATTCGAGGCAGATAGACCAGACATCTTTTGTAGTGTAGCACAATCAGTTCTGTCTTTTCCCCCTGCGTCAATTTTAGATAGAGTCAGTAGCCTAGACTCTATAAGAAAGAGTAGATCTGCGCTAACTTCTATGTCCATGCCATGCATTTGCAAATATCTTCCCATCGTGATATTTTCTTTCTTTTTTAAATCTGTGGGCCTGTGTAGAAGATGCATGGCTTTTTGTTCGACCTCATTAATTTTGGTGTTTAGCACTTGCAGTGCATGTTGTAGCGTAGGATCTTGCAAAAGACGCATAGATAATTCATGGACTTTTACAGCTCTAATGTGACAGGCCTCTTCTCCAACCAGCGCATCAAATAAAGCAAGTTCTCTGCCAAGAAATGCCTCTATCGCAGACCTTGTGACACGGGTGATAAGACAAATGCTATTTAGCACTTTTTGCACATTAGTTTGATTTACTACTGCTTGAGGCAATAGAGAAAATAAAGATGATGATCCCTGCATGGGACTACTTATGGACGCCATTATTTACCTCCTCAAGGTGATGGCATGATTGTCTGTAAGCACCATGCAAAAAATGCAAAGGGTGGAGCCTTAGCATTTTTGCACAAGCTGCTATGTGTGTAGTAAAAGCTACCGCAAAGCAGCGTGCTTTTTATAAATTCAAAAAGATGTAATTAAAAAAACGAAAAAAACTAAAGATTAACGCCAGCAGCGTTTATAAGAATAAAAATGAAAGAAAGAGACAGAAGAAGTAGAGTTAAGAGACGATGGTGACAAACAACCTAAATTTTCTTCACACGAAGACATAATCAATACCTCTTAGTATAAACCCCTCCGAAACAGAGAGGATTTTTTCGCATACTATCACAATACAGTATTTATTCCAATAGCATAAGGAATGCAAATAGGGGAAAGGGGATGATCCATAGAAGCCTTGCTTGGCGGTAGAGCCCTTTTTTATAGCAGTACCACATCGCAACGATAGCAAGTAGCATCCCGCAAGATAAGATCACATCGGATAGTAAATTCATCAAGTGGTGAGAAGAGACGAGTAAAAGGATCGAGGTGAGCAGATAGGAAATGCCCCACACGAAAAGACTACATAGCGCTTTTTTTTTCTCAATGGTATTCATGATATTGCCTCTGAAAAAAGAAAAACATATAGCCACAGTATTAAACCATAAAATCCCGGGATGCACCAGGCAATGACAACCCTGCCATACCTTCCAGCTAGGTAGTTGCTCCACATCCGCTCAATGCTTAAAGAAAACGAAAAGGGCAAAAAAATACCAGCTAGCGCAGTCGGCAGGATTAATTGTAGTGAATTGATCCGGTAACACAGCATGATCAAAAACCAGTTAATGCCGAGCAGGGTTAAGACAAACAGCACCCCGTAGATAGCAGTCCATCCAATCGCCCACACCTTAGCGTAAAATGGGGCTCTATTCATCCCTAGCAGGTTATTCACTGTGTCAGTTTGGAGGTGAGGTAGTGGGTTGCAGAGAGAAGAGCTTCGCTAAGGCCTGGAAGATGGGTTCCGCCCGCTTGCGCATTATCCGCTTTGCCGCCGCCGCCGCCTTTGATTAGAGGGGCGATCTGTTGGATGAGTTCTTTGGCATTGGCGCCGCGCTCTACAAAGTGGGGATGGAGTCTAACAAGGATGTGCGCTTTGCCACCGTGAGCACTGCCAAAAACAAATGCCATAGATGTTGGCGATAGACGCTCGGCTTCTTCTGCAAGTAATTGCAAAGTCTCTGCATCTTCATCGATTCGTTCTACGAGATAGGTAGTGTTTTTTTCTATGAGCTCTTTGGCAAGAGAGCGTATGGATATACGTTTAAGGGATTTGTATTCTTGAAGTAGGTGTTTGTGTTCTGCAAGTAGTCCTGTGATCTTTTCAGATAGCATGGGTAGGGGAGATTTGATAAGACCTGCAGCGTGCAGTCCGTAGTCCTCTTGAGTGTACATAAACTGCTCGGCTTCTTTGCCAGTTACAGCCTCTATTCTACGCACACCAGCTGCAATGCTTGTTTCTTTGATGATACGGACAAGGCCGATTGTTCCAATGTCTTTGATGTGCGTGCCCCCACAGAGCTCTTTGGCATCTCCAATATCTACAACACGGACCTTGGCGCCATACTTATCGCCGAAAAACTGTTTAATGTCTTTGCGTTTTTGCGCCTCTTGGAAGGGGAGTTCATAGGTGCTAACGTGGCTGTTTTCGCGAATTTTTGCATTTACAAGCGACTCGATTTCACGTAACTCTTGGATCGATGGGGCTTTGTGATGGTTAAAGTCAAAGCGCAGACGGGCTGGTTCAACAAGAGATCCTGCTTGCTTAATATGGCTTCCAAGGACCTTTTCAAGAGCCCAGTGAATAAGGTGAGTTGCTGTGTGGTTTTTTGAGATAGCAAATCTTCGTTTTTGATCGACTGTTGCAAGAACAGGTTCGCCTACAATTAAAGATCCCTTTTCAAGAAAACCCTCATGAATGATTAGCCCTGTGTGGGGAGAGTGACAGTGTGTTACATGAAAAAGTGCTTCTTTATGTAGCAAGGTGCCTATGTCGCCAATTTGCCCCCCTTTTTCTGCATAAAAAGGAGTTTGGTGCAGAAGAACCCAAGCCTTTTGACTAGCAGATAGAGAATTAACAAAGGCCCCTTCTGTTACGATAGCAAGGATTGTTCCCTCAGCTTCTGTCGCATCATATCCTAAAAATGTAGAGGGACCATGTTCTTGAATAAAGGTTTCAAAGAGATTGTCTTGAAGCGTATTTTCAGCAGAACCGCTATTTTTTCGTGAGCGTTCTTTGGCCTCTTCTTCTAGAAGGCCGTAGCTTTCTAAATTAACGCTAAGATGCGCATCTTTTGCAAGGAGCATGATTTCTTCTAAGGGAAAGCCATAAGTATCTTTTAGTTTAAAGGCATCTTCACCCCGAATTTCTTTAAGAGGATTTTCTAGAGCCTTTTCTATGATACTACTTAGAATATTCCCTCCCCTTTTTAGGGTTCTTAGGAAGTTTTCTTCTTCTGTATGTAACAGTTCCTCAATTCTTTTTTGGGCTGTTTGTAGTTCAGGGTAGTCTGTTCCCATTTCTGCAATCAAACACGGCACGAGCTTAAAGAGAAAGGGATCTGTAAATCCAAGGGTCTTGCCATAGCGTACAGCACGTCTTAAAATTTTACGGAGAACATACCCCCGATCCACGTTGCCAGGTTGAGCTCCATCGCTAATGGCAAAAGCAAGGCAGCGCACGTGATCTGCAATAACATGAAAGGCAGGATCGCCTCTGTATGTTTTTTGAGAAATTTTCTCTATTTCAGAAATTAAGGTGCGTAAGATGTCTGTTGCAAATACGCTATCTACACCCATTTTGATCGAGCATACCCGTTCAAGACCAGATCCTGTGTCGATCGATTGTTGAGGAAGCGTTGAGAGCCCACCTGCAATATTTTTGTTATATTGCATAAAGACCAGGTTCCAAAATTCGCAAAAACGCTCTCCCGCGCTATCATCTTTAGGGGAGGTGGCATTGCCAAATTTTTCTCCACGGTCAAAATAAAGTTCGGAGCAAGGCCCGCAGGGTCCTGTTTCTCCCATAGACCAAAAATTATCTTTTTCTCCCATCCGCACAATGCGGTGTTCAGGAACATATTTTTTCCATATCGCGAGCGCTTCCATGTCTTCTTCGAATACAGAAATCCATATGGATTTAGTATCTAATTCCAATACATCTTTGACACACTCCCAGGCATAGGCAATAGCCTCTTCTTTAAAATAATCGCCAAAAGAGAAATTGCCGAGCATTTCAAAAAAGGTCATATGTCTTGAAGTGTGTCCAACGTTATCTAAATCGTTGTGTTTGCCCCCAGCGCGAATACATTTTTGTGCTGTTGTAGCCCGTTTATAGGGACGTGTGTGCTTTCCTAGAAAAACATCCTTAAATTGATTCATGCCAGCATTTGTGAAAAGAAGAGAGGGGTCATCATGAGGAATCACTGGAGATGAGGGGACAATTTCATGACCTTTCGATGCAAAAAAATCGAGAAATCTGCGACGTATTTCTTTGGAATGCATAAGATATACCTACATATAAGATGAGAGCGATTATAGCCATGCTTTCCTTTAAAATCTTGCCTTATTTGCCGATTGAATGTTAAAAATACTTCCTAACCAGATTTGAAAGGAAAAGGATTTATGGAGCCGGAGCTCAAAAAACAATTAAGTAAGATTGCCAATGCAGTGCGTGTACTTTCAATAGATGCAGTACAGAAAGCAAATTCAGGTCATCCAGGGTTGCCGATGGGCGTTGCAGAGTTTGGTGCTTTCCTTTATGGCACTATACTTAAACACAACCCACAGAATCCCAAATGGCTTGCAAGAGACCGCTTTGTATTATCGGCAGGGCATGGTTCTATGTTTCTTTATGCTCTACTTCATCTTTCCGGTTTCGATCTGTCTCTTGATGAAATTAAAAAATTCCGTCAGCTGCATTCCCATACTCCAGGACATCCAGAATACGGTATAACAGCTGGGGTGGAGGCTACAACAGGCCCTCTAGGGCAGGGCGTTGGCAATGCAGTTGGACAGGCGCTTGGATTGAAAATTTTAACTGAAAAATTTAACCGTGAAGGGTTCCCCTTATTTAATAATAAAGTCTACTGTTTGGCAGGAGATGGGGATATCATGGAAGGTATTTCTGCAGAAGCATCGGCGTTTGCTGGACACGTGCGTTTAAATAACCTTGTGCTTGTCTATGATTACAATCAAATCACCTTAGATGGTCCTTATGCGGATTCTGCCTCTGAAGATGTGCACATGCGCTATAAAGCCTATGGGTGGGATGTAGAAGAGCTTGATGGCTATGATTTTGATGCCATGGAAACGCTATTTGCAACTAAAGTAAAGACCCAGGAAAAGCCCTTATTGATCATTTTACGTACAGTAATAGGGAAGGGGTCTCCACATAAAGCCGGAACCCATAAGGTACATGGATCGCCTCTTGGAGCTGATGAGGTAGCAGCTACAAAAGCTGCTTTGGGACTTCCAGAGGAGCCGTTTTATGTTCCACAGTCTGTCTATGACTTTTTTGAGCAAAAAAAAGTCCAAGACGCCTTGCTCGAAAAAAATTGGAAAGAAATGTTTGTAAAATGGTCGACTGCTTACCCCGATCTACATCAAGTATTTATGCAAATGGTCGATAAACAGTTGCCAAATGACCTCGAAGCACGCCTTTCAGCGTTAGAGATGCCCTCATCTATTGCAGGGAGAAGCGCTTCACAGGTGATTCTTAATCTTTTGGCTGATTTAGCGCCCCAGTTATATGGTGGCTCTGCAGATCTTTCTTGTTCTGATTTAACAATGATGAGCAAATATCCTTTGATTCGTCCAGGGCAATTCCAAGGTCGTAATATCAAATATGGCATCCGAGAATTTGCCATGGCAGCAATCGCAACAGGTCTTGCAGAGACTTCAATGATCACGCCTTTTGTTGGCACCTTTTTGACCTTTTCAGATTATATGCGCAATGCGATTCGCCTAGCCGCCCTTTCTCATGTACAGGTTATTTATCAGTTTACACATGATTCCATCTTTTTAGGGGAAGATGGACCAACGCATCAACCTGTAGAACACCTAGCAGCGTTGCGTGCTATGCCAGGTCTTTATGTGATTAGACCAGCAGACGGACAAGAGACAAAAATGGCTTGGATTGCAGCTTTACGCCATTTAGGCCCAACCGCTCTTATCCTTTCTAGACAAAATCTTCCAGCTCTTGAAGAAACAGCCGTTTCCTATCACGAAGGACTTGGCAGGGGCGCCTATATTGTGAAAAAAGAAAAGACTAAACCCGATTTTTCTCTATTTGCTACCGGATCGGAATTGAGCCTGGCTTTAGATGTTGCAGCGGCTTTGGAAAAAAGAGGAAAATCTGTACGCGTAGTTTCCATGCCTTGCTGGGAGCTTTTTGAAGAACAGAGCGCAAGTTATAAAGATAGTGTTGTAGGGGGGGATCTTGGCATCCGTGTGAGCATTGAGGCAGCAACAAGCTTTGGCTGGCACAAGTGGATTGGCCTTTCCGGCATTTCTATTTCTGTGGATGGCTTTGGTCACTCAGCGCCGGCGGCGGCTCTTGCGCAAGAATTTGGATTTACAGTCGATGCCATTTTAAATCAGTTGCTTGTCTAAGACCCTTTTCAAAAAATGGAATTTCGAAAGAGGTCTAATGCTTTTTTTAGATGCTGTACAACTTAAGCCAACATTAAGGCCCCCTGTGTGGCTTATGCGTCAAGCAGGGCGCTATTTGCCAGAGTATAGAGCGCTGCGTACACGCTATACATTAGAGGAGATGTTTCGAAATCCAGAGCTTGCATGTGAAATTACCATGCTCCCAATCGACCTTCTTGGGGTGGATGCCGCGATTGTCTTTTCTGATATTTTGCTTATTGTAGAGGCTCTAGGATTGCAAGTGCGCTACCCTGAAAAAGGGGGGCCTCAAGTAGAGCCCAAGTTGCAAAAAGAGGACGATATTTACGCCCTCTCTATGCGTCCATTGGAGGATACACTTGCCTATACATATACAGCCGTTGAGATGCTTTGTCGTCAATTAAAGATACCTCTGATAGGCTTTTGTGGAGGCCCTTTTACCATAGCAAGTTACATGTTTCCACAAGGGGAAATTCTCTCTTGGATAGACAAGTCTCCACAGGCTGTGCACCATCTTCTTTCCCTTCTTCAAAAGGCGTGTGAAAGGCATCTGCTTTTACAGATCAAAGCAGGAGCGCAAGTCGTCCAGATTTTTGATTCTTGGGCTAATCTTCTCCCGGAGTCTCTCATTCATGAATTTGCATTTGCCTACTTAGAAAAGATCATACAGGCCCTTCCAGTTCCCGTTATCCTTTTTTGCAGGGACTCTGGTCTATATGCCCAGAGGCTAGCAGCACTTGGATGCCAAGTGATTAGTCTTGATGAGAATGCAAACTTAGAAGAGCTTGTAAAAACCCTGCCTCATAATGTAGCCCTTCAAGGCAATCTTTCTCCTCAGCTTCTGACCACAGGACCCTCGTCTCTTATTGTTCAGAAAACAAAAGAGCTTGTGCGTATTATGCATCCAAGGCCAGGGTTTATAGCTAATCTAGGCCACGGCGTTTTACCGACAACACCAGTGGATCATGTACGCTGCTTTATAGATACGATTCACCAAGAGGCAAGTGGAGGCATAGAGCATAAAATAGCATCAGGATTGCCTCCAGACAAAAAGCCAAATTTCGTTCCTCGGTCATAAAGAAGATTAAATTCTGCATAGTGTGCACGCAGTTTTAGCTGAAGAGCTCTTTCTTTTTCCGTAAAGGAACTCTGAATGCGCTTTTCATAGATTGGGATCACGGCAGAGAGAAAACTTGTCCCCACAGTTTGCCATAAAGGAAGGTAGGACATGTCACAGTGGTCGAAAAAAATGCCCCCAACACCTCGCTCTTTGTTTCTATGCGGGATATAAAAGTAGTCTTTTGCATTTTGTGTAAATGTAGGATAGTGCTCTTGGCACGCGATTTTAGCAACATTATGAAAATGTGCAGTATCTTCTTCGTAAACAATCCCCATAGGCGTGAGGTCATAGCCTCCAGCTAGCCATGTTCTTTTTTCTGTTTCAATGTAGCGAATATTAAAGTGGACAGTTGGAGCATGAGGATTTGCCATATGGGTGATTAGACTGACTCCAGTTGCAAAAAAGGGCCCAGAGCCATCTTTCATAGGAAAGTCGAGGCCTGAAACCCCAGACCAGTTGACAGCCGCCTTTTCAAAAACAGAGCCGCGTAAAACAGCAATTTCCCCACCGCCACCTGTTTTGTGCTCCCAGGGCCTCCGTTCAAAAGAAAAGCCATTTTCTAGCCGTTCAAAGCCAGCTATAATCTCTTCTCGTAGCTTTTTAAGAAATGCAATAATGTCATCGCGTGCCATAGACGATGAGAATATCTAATCTAAACTTTTGTCTTCAAGAGGATTATGCAATCAAGGGTGATAGTATATTGTTGGAACCCTGTTAAATACTAGTAACTGATTATAAGATAGGTTAATGTATCAAAGACTTCTTAAGTCACTAACTCATGTACGCAGCCGCAGGTTCTGCCGCATAACATAAGTCACTAATTCGTTGTGGCAATGCTTGTAATTGATTGGAAGAGGGGTCAAGGTTTTTGTGATTTTCCCTTAGCATCGAGAAACTAGTTCCCTCACTTCCAAACGAGAGTCCGAAACAGAATCACGCCACTTATACGCCGGATGTCATCTACGCAGTAATCGGGTTTCCCTTAGATTTATCGTAGAACAAATATACAGCCCTACTTTTGACATCTGTATCTGGCTATCGACGCCGTCAAGAGTGGTTCAAGTTTGTTCGCCTTTCTGTTTCCTAGCTGCCTAAGATTAGTTCTCAACACTTTTACTCAAACGCCCACTACCATAGCTTTTGGCTACAGTAGCTTTGAGTGGTTTGAAGCCAGTTCCTGTAAACCGGCTCCGAAGGGCCCGCATTTATCTCTTATGTAGCTAATAATTATGAGGGAAATCAAGGATTTTAAGCTGTGTTAATGCGCCAATTTGTTCTGGTAATGCTTGTAACTGATTACCAGAGAGATCAAGGATTTTAAGTTGTGTTAATGCGCCAATTTGTTCTGGTAATGCTTGTAACAACTGATTACGAGAGAGATCAAGGATTTTAAGCTGTGTTAATGCGCCAATTTGTTCTGGTAATGCTTGTAAC
>CAMFJP010000040.1 GCA_945957075.1 uncultured Chlamydiae bacterium | reverse complement strand
AGAAATTAATGGAATTTTTCCTGTTACACAAATAGCTTCTGAGGGACAAATAGAAAGAGAAAACACTTCATCTATTCCCCAATCGGATAGTTGTCCTTGCCTTTCATAGGCTTTGGTTGAGAGCTCTTTTTGTAAAAGCATTCCAAAGGGCTCTCTTGGGACATATCCTTTTTCTCTAGCTTCATCCCATACTATATCAAAAGGGCGTTCAAGAGCTTGTCTTAAAATCCGTTTTTTTATTGGTAGAGAAAGGGAAAATTCAGATTCATTTTCAGGAAAAGGCAAGTGGATTTTTTGAATATAGCGCAAATAAAAGCGCATGGGGTGTCTTGCGAGTTCATTAAGGTGGCGTATATTGATACATCTTTCTGTATGGTTTTCTTCTACTTGAGGTAGGGGAGCGTAGCGAGAAATGGGAGATCGGCATAGTGCATGGTGTTCTGGAGAAATTCCAAGGTATTTTATTAGCTCGTGAGGCGCCCCTTTCTTTTCTTGATAAGATAAAAGCAAATGTGTTTTAGCGCACAGTATCCATTCTAAAAAGAGAAAACGGTCTTTATCTACCTTTAAAGGCAGATCTGTAAATCCATAGAGTTCTTTTCTTGGAAATGATTCTTCATCAAGTCCTAAAATGCAGAGCACTTTGGCAGGATAGAGACCATAAGATCTGCAGGTAATACTTTCTAAGTGATGTGCTTGAAATGATCTCCCTCCCTTTTTCCATTCGGGCTCTAAAAGCCTGTAGAAACTTGAAAAAGAAAAGGGATGGTCTTGAATATAACAGCTGCGCTCTAGTAGCTGCTGTAGTCTTTCTATAAAAAAAAGCAGCTCCTGAGAGGGCGCAAAATAAGAAGAAAGTAGATGCCTTGTGTATGCAATCCACTCTTTAAGAGTTTTTTCTTTTTCTTCTATGACAGGAAGAAGATCTGTTTTTAAATCGTAAATTAGTTCTATCCATGTTCCCAGCTTTTCAGCTTCGTGTAATTCGCAGTGTAATTCTTGTCCCGGAGAGAGAAAAGAAAATGCTTCTAAAAGCAGATTAAAGCCATGTGCCCATGTTCCAATTCCTGTTTCTTGATAAAGAGGTTCTGAAAATAGCAGCTGTCTATGATGTGCATCTACTCCCCAAGAAATATGTATTTTTTTTACCCATTCTTGTAAAAGATCAAAGTCTTCTTTTTGTAATCCTCTTTTTTCTAAGAAAGTCGCATCTTGGCACAAGGTAAAAAATGCATCTTTTGTAAAACGTTCAAGAGCAAGTGTAAAAAGAGCGGAAAATGTATACGTTTCCTCAAGATCATAAATTTTGTAATCTATGCAATGAAAAATTGTATGAATAAAAGGAGCATAACAAGAAATATCTGGAGCCATTATGACAATATCGCTTGGTTTAATGGAAGTTGTTGCAAGCAATGTACATAAGCGATCATAGAGTATTTCTACCTCATGTCGCATCGATAGGGCAGAATGTAATTGTAAAGAGTCGTCTTTCGAAAATAGGGCCTCTTGCATATACAAAAGATTGTTTTTTATTGTGCTGAGAGCAGAAGAGTCGCTGGTTTCTTTATAAGAGTCTTCTGTAATAACGCCCCTTGTTTCTAGCTGCATATAGGCATATTTTCCGGCAAATCCCCAATTTGCAAGAAAAGGATGTTGCCCTTCAAGATAGCCCTCTAAGGCATCTTGAGCCTGTTTTTTTAATAGGGAATGTAAAAATGTTTTTTCTTTATCAGAACAAATGTCCCCCCAAAAGAGGCTGCAAGGAGACAGGAGAAAAAAATAGGCTCCATGCTCAACCAAAAGATCTAAAAATTTTTCCGGGATGGTAGTACATCCAAACACATAAATATCTCCTTCTAGGCTTTTTTTTTGTTTGAAGATTTTTTTTAAACAAAAAAGGTAAACATCTTTTTGCCACTGTTCTGGAAATGCTTTTTCATTAGAGAGAAAATGCCTTTCACAACCTATAGATAGAAAATCACAAAGCCCGCGTAGCTTATGTCCATTTGGATCATCGTTTATATAATGTTTTACAGAAATGAGATTTTCTTCTTTGTCGCATTCTCGTAGAATGGCCTCGAGATGTAGACTCATTTCTGCTTTAGATAAAAGTCCAAAGATATTCTTTATTCCTTTGTCCATGTGGATAATTTCTATTCCAGAAAATATCCCAAATTGAGAGGCAAGAGATTCGATTAAATAGGATTTAAGTCCGCTGTAGCTTACATAGATCGATACTTTAGTAAAGGGAGAGTTTCTTTTTGTTAACTTGGCTGCAAGCTCTTCGACAAGAGAGGAAAAAGTGTTGCTAAAAAAAGCTCTACAGGGTCTCATATTTTCTTTTGCATGAAGAGGTTATTTTGAAAAAACATTTCTCATTTTTCTCTCGCTTTCTCTCCAAGAGAAATAAACATACAACACATGCACTCGCTTTTTTGAATATATCGCAGTTTTTGAGTGTCCTCAATGATAACATGTTTAAGTTATTCTTGGTATTTTTGCTCATAGATAAGTTGGGCGCTTCGCATGCAAGTACCATTCTTTCTCTTGCTGGAGCTGTATATGTGATTCCCTTTCTTTTATTTTCTTATTTGGCGGGTATTTTAGCAGATAAGTGGAGTAAACAAAGGCTGCTTGTTTTCATGAAAGTAGGCGAAATACTTATTATGGCAACCGCCCTTTTTGCATTTGGATGGAAAAGGGAAATCTTAAGCTATGTTTTACTTTTTTTACTTGCAACACACAGCGCTCTTTTGGGTCCTCCGAAATATGGAATTATTCCTGAGCTGTTTGCAAAAGAAAAAGTAGCAAAGGCCAATAGCCTGATTACAGCATCTACCTATTTGGCGGTAATTTTGGGGACTTTTTTAGCCTCTTTTATCACAGATATATCCAATCGCAATTTTGTGGTTGCGGCAGCGTTTTGTTTTCTTATTGCTGTAAGCGGTTGGGTAACAAGTCGTCGCATTCCCTATACAGAGGCACAAGGATCAAAAAAGCATATTTCTTGGCTTTTTGTTTCAGAAATTATGGGAACCTTGCGCAAAAATAAAGGGATCAAGCACTTAATTATGGCGCTTTGGGGCGCGGCCTTTTTTTTATTTATTGGTGCTTTTGTACAACTCAATATTATTCCTTTTGCAATACAGGACCTGCATCTAAGTGAACTAGCGGGAGGATATCTTTTCCTAGCCGTTGCTTTAGGGATTGCAGGGGGGGCTTTTTTATCTGGAAAAATTTTAAAAAAACAGGTTGATCTTAGTCTTTCTTGTCTTGCAAGTTTTGTTTTAGCGATTTTGTTTTTTCTTCTTTTTTTAAATTCCCATAGCCTGTCCTTTACAATAGTCTGTCTTGTTCTTTTAGGTATATCTGGAGGCGTTTTCATTGTTCCATTTGATATCTTTATTCAATTGCAAAGCCCGCAACAAGAAAGAGGACAGGTTATTGCGGCTGGTAATTTTTTGAGTTTTTCCGGCGTTCTTTTAGCGTCATTGTGTTTGTTTTTATTTAATGATGTTTTGAAGCTGTCTCCTGCAGAAAGTTTTGCTTTAATGGGCGCTTTTACTCTTATTGCTTTTGTGTTTCTATTTAAAAACCTTTCAGGACAAACACTATCTTACCTATCCAAAAAAATCTTGTTCCGCATATGTCCTCTTTCGGCAACGCATATAGAATTCATCAGCCCTGACAAATTGCTCATTTTAAACAACGCGTCATGGACTGATTGTTTTTTTCTTCTTGGTTACTTTCCTTATTTGCATTTTATCATTCCTGTAAAAAAGGTCCTATTTCGACATAGAATAATAGCATTTTTATGTCCCTTTTCCTTTTGTGATATGGAGAACAAAAAAGAGTATCCGGAGGGGACGTGCCTTGTTTTACATAAGCATCTTTCGCAGGATGTTGAAACTACGCTTTCTAAAGATATTGAGACTCAAAACCCCAAGTGGAAACGTGTGCTACACATAGGCAGCGACCTTGTTCATGTTGCCATTAATACAAAAAACAAAACCTTATCGTGTTGGAAATAGAACGAAATATTAGACCTATTGCGTAATACCAATTAAAGCGAGTTATGCAGGAGGTCTAATGTACTCACGTTACGCAGCCGCTGGCTCTGCCGCATAACATGAGTAATGTATTTTCAGTGTTTGGTATAATGGCTTATCGTTTGGCAGCTGCGTGCATTTCTGCTGCTAAATGATAGATGCTTTTTCCACCGTGCGCTCCAAGAACTAAAAAGATGGCAGGCGGAATAAAAACGCTAATACCAAGGCCTACAATCCCTAGAATAAGTTGCAGAGTGTCTTCTTGCTTAAAGATAAAGTGGTAGATTTTTTTCGCGATAAATTCAACCTTTCCAGGCATTAGGACGCCAAGGATTCCGCCGACCGCTGCTAGAATGATTGCCCACCCTGTTCCAAACATGACAAAACTAAAAAAACAGGCAAGAATGAAAGAGAGGCAAAAAAAGACTTCGAATTTATGTTTTTTTGCGAGTGCCTCCATTTCTTTGACAGACATGCCTTCCTTCATTTTATTTGTATCCATATATGCCCCTGATTTATCACATTTTCTTATATCTGCACTTTAAATCTTAAAATAATTATTATCAATGGGTGGGAGACGCATTGTGCTAGAAAAGCAATTGGGATATCATTTGTTTTCTATAACACGGGGAAGGTAGATGTGGCTTTTGTTTTGCGGTGTTGCCGTATAAGAGTGCCCTTTTTTACGTTGCTTTATGCAGGGATTTGTCTATCCGCCTTGCTTTGTTTGCTTGTCTTTTGGTCTCCGCCATCTTTTCTCTCTTCAGCGCCTCAGCAAAAAATAGGAGCTTTAGATGCTCCTTTAGTTGATTATTCTCTTTTGGGTACAGGACCCCTATATTTAAAAAGCACAGGGGATTCTTCCCTAGCACAGAGCCTTAAAGAAGAGCTTCTTATTATAGCAAAAAACACAAGACCGGATGTCAGAGGAGATAGCGAAGAGATTTTACTACGATTAAAAACATCGAAAAAAGAGAAGAGGATTTTGAATGGAACCCCTGTCTTTCTCTCTTTTTTTACAGAGGAAAATGGTAGAGTGCATATAGTCGATTTTTCCGAAGAGCCCAGCTCTGTGCGTGTAACTGCCAATGTATTAGACAAAGAAAAAGCCCTTATTGAAGTGTGCTTGGATGCAGATACAAAGCAGTTTGTCTCTCAGCTTGCAGGGGCTCTTGGAGCCAGGGTTGATAGCCTTTTGCAAAAAACAGAAGAGGTAGCAATCCAGGATTTAAAGCGTGCTAAATGGTGGGGGCACGACCTTTTTTTGCAAAATTATGGGGGTAAGGAGTATCTTAAGCTTGCAAACAAGCATAAATTAGAAATAGGGGATCCAGCGCATATCTGTTTTGTTGGGGAGAGCGATTTTCTTGTTTGGGAAGAGGGCGTTTGGAAAAATGTAGGGGATGCTGTGGAGGCTTTAAATGGAAGAGTGATCGCCCGTATAAAGTCGATTCAGCAGAGAAAAATGGAAATGGAAGTGTGGGATGAGACCGGTTTTTATGGGGTTTGTTTTCCACTTGAGATGCAAACATCAGCACGGCTTTCAAACCGTACCGATCAATTGCCAGCTTCTTTGCGCATGAGAACTGCAACACAGGTCACATGCACGCTTGGAGGTAAAAAACGCTTTATTTTAAGACAAGGGGACTGGCTTTTGAAAACAGCAGCTGGTTGGCGCAACCTCAAGAAAAATAGCGAAATCGATGCCTATGTACGTCAGGAACTAAGGGGCGAATTATTTATTTTCGATAAGCTGGAAAAAGAGAAGAATAAAGCGGTGCTTAAAGGACATATTTTTGATGAAATGCGCACACAAATGCAACCTGTACACATTCCTATTGTAATGGAAAAGGGGAAATAACATGCCAGCATTAGGAATCCTTTTAGCAGTGCTTTTAACAACTTGTCTGCACGCTTTGTCTATTTCGGAAAAAAAAGAATCCGGTCTTAAGGCAGCAGAAGGACAGATTGAATCTCAAGTTGCAACTTTTAATGAAGAAATAGCAGGTTTACGCTCTGCCCTTGAAATAGCATATGCAAGGGTGCAAAATATCCATGCTCAAGGTGCGCAAGAAGAAGAATATCGAGGGCTTTTGCAGCACGTTACAGGGTTAAAAAAACGCCTGGCAGATGTTGAAAAAACATGGAGAGAAACGGCTGTTTCCGAGTCCAAAAGGGAAGAGGAGGGGTATGCTCTCTGGGATCAAGAGGAGACAACGCTTACCCAGCTTGTAATGGAGTATGGATCGATGGACTTTTTGTATATCGTTCCTCCTGAGATGGCAGCGTTAAAGCTCTATATGCACTCTGCGATTCCCATTCCAAGGGAATCTTGGAGTGAGGTTTTAGAGGTCATTTTAGCGCATAATGGGGTAGGGGTTAAAAGATTAAACACTTATGCAAGACAGCTTTTTTTATTCAAACAAGATCCATCGGCTGTTCAAAACATTGCCTCTAGGCCAGAAGAACTCCAGCTAATTCCAAACGCGTCACGTCTATTCTATGTTTTATCCCCTCCTGTTGAGCAAACAAAAAATGTTCTTCACTTTTTTGAAAGGTTTATCGATGGCAAGCAGTCTTTTGTTTATCAGATTGCTAATAAGGTCATTTTAGTTTCTTCAAAAGAAGAGGTAGAAAAGCTTTTAGCTCTTTACCAGACGGTATGGCAAAACCCATCTGGTAAGATCTGCCGTGTACTTCCTGTATCCAAAGTTTCTGCAAAAGAGATGGAAAAGATTATTCATGCTTTTTTTGGAGACAGCTCTGACAAACGCCCCCCTTTTAACAAAGGGGACCAAGAGGGGCTCACGCTCTTTTCTCTTGGGCAAGGAAGTCTTGTCCTAGTTGGGCAAAAGGATACTGTGGAAAGAGCAGAAGAGATTGCCAAAGATACCGAAGCTCAGCTGCAGGATCCTTTGGAAACTACGATTTTTTTATACACATGTCGTCATAGCAATCCCCAAGATCTTGCTCAAGTTTTGGAAAAAGTATATGTGTCCCTGCTATCCTCTCCAACCGATGTGGGGAGAGAGACTGTAGATTTTTCCTATAATACACAAGGCAGTAAAGCCGGGGATGGATTCCCTCAGGTAGCCCCCCTGATGGTGACCCCTCCTTCTTTAAAACCTGGACAAACAACTCAAGGAGAGGTGGAAACTAGCTCTTCGGAGCATTTTATTGCCGACCCGAAAACGGGTACTTTGCTAATGGTTGTTAGAAGAGATGCTCTTGTGAAGCTAAAAGAGCTGATACGCAAACTCGATATTCCCAAACGCATGGTGCAAATTGATGTTTTGCTTTTTGAAAAAAGATTAGATCAACAAACCAAATTTGGCCTTAATTTATTAAAGCTCGGTTCCCAAAGTAATGGCCTTGAATATACAGGGCTTTATGTACCCTCAAAAGAAGCGAAGGGAGTGTTGTCCTTTTTCTTTCATGGGGGAGGATCCAAGTACTTACCTGCATTTGACTTGGCATATAACTTTTTAATGACGCAAGAGGATGTGCAGCTACATGCTGCCCCCTCCGTCACAACAGTGAATCAAACATCTACAACAATTACAATCGTAGAAGAAATTTCTCTTAATAATGGAGCTGCGCCAGTAAATACAAGTAGCGGACAGCTGGCCTTTCAAAACACGTATACAAGGGCGCAATTTGGGATTACTATCGTTGTAACACCAACCGTTCACCCGCCAGGTGAGGGGGAAGAGGGAAAAGGGTGCGTCACGATGCAGACAAATATTACATTTGATACTACAAAGCACATGCAGTCTAGTGATGGCAGGCCCCCTGTTGAAAGAAGGCACATTGAAAACGAAGTACGTGTAGCGGATGGACAGACTGTGATTTTAGGGGGGCTACGCCGCAAATCTACAAGAGATAATCAGGAAAGGGTCCCTTTTCTTGGAGAAATTCCAGGTATTGGTAAGCTGTTTGGGTCAACAGAGCTTTTAGATAGCAGTACAGAGATGATTTTTTTCATTACCCCTACAATTATTTTAGATCCAAAAGACGAGCTATTTCGTCTTCGTGAAGAGCAGTTAAAAAAGCGTCCTGGAGACATCCCAGAGTTTTTACAGCGCGTTGTAGAAGCGCAGCGCAAACAAGAGAGTCATTTTTTTCAACAAAGTATGAAAATGTTTTGGCGTCCTGGATATGAACCCAGTTGATATAATAGATCTTTGTTCTTTTCCCTTTGTGAAAAACAAAGTGCATAAGCTCCCTTATGCCTTTGTTAAACGGCGTGTTGTGCTCCCTGTTGATGAAAAGGGTGGGAAGCTTATTTTGGCTATAGGGGATTTACTTGATCTTGAGGCTATTGAAGAGGTTCGCTGCATCACGGGAATGGAAGTAGAGGAGCTTTTAGTCGAAAGGGGTGCTTTAGAAGAGGCGATTGAAAAGTGCTACCATCAGAAGGAAGATGAGGCCTCCCATGTCATTGCCCAGCTGCAACTGGAAAAAGAGACCATTTTTGACGTAGACGAAGCAAGTTATGATCTTTTAGAGAGAGAGACCGCCTCTCCTGTTATTCGTATGCTCAATGTGATTTTAATTGAGGCCATTCAGCAAGGGGCCTCCGATATTCATTTTGAGCCCATGGAACAAGGACTTGGTGTTCGCTATCGCATCGACGGCGTTTTGCATATGCGCCATGCCCCCACCAAAGAGTATTTGCAGCCATTGACAACACGTATTAAAGTAATGGCCTCTTTGGATATTGCAGAAAGCAGACTTCCTCAAGACGGCCGGATGAAGCTAAAAATGGGGGGGCGCCAAATTGATTTTCGTGTGAGCACAGTCCCCGTTGCATTTGGAGAGCGTATTGTTCTTAGAATTTTAGATAAAAGTAATGTTCTTTTAGGTCTTGGAAAATTGGGTATGCCTCAACATGTTTTTGAAGAATTTAACCGGCAGATCCATTTTAGCGAAGGGATTGTTCTTGTCACAGGGCCTACTGGGAGTGGCAAGACGACAACACTTTATAGCGCTCTTGCAGAACTCAATTCCGCAGAAATTAATATCATGACAATTGAGGATCCTATTGAGTATAAGTTGCAAGGCATGGCGCAAATTGGAGTTAACCCAAAAATACAACTTAATTTTGCAACAGGTCTAAGACACATTTTAAGACAAGATCCTGATGTCATTATGGTTGGGGAAATTAGAGATAAAGAGACAGGAGATATTTCCATTCAAGCCTCTCTAACAGGCCATCTTGTACTAAGCACTTTGCATACAAATGACGCCCCTTCTGCTTTAACCCGTCTTGTAGATATGGGAGCAGAGCCTTATCTTTTATCCTCTTCTGTTTTGGCAGTTCTAGCGCAAAGGCTCGTCCGTTGTATTTGTCCGCATTGCAAGATAGCCTATGAACCTACAGAAAGAGAGTTAAGTGAGCTGCAGCTCATGCCAGAGGATCTTCAAAATGGCGTTTTATTTCGGGGTAGTGGATGTGCGCATTGTTTTGATTCTGGGTATAAAGGGCGACACGGCATTTATGAACTTATGGTCATGACATCTAGCGTTAAGAGGCAGCTGCTTAAAAGCGCGGATGCAACCGCTTTACACAAAGAGGCCACGCAAGAGGGGATGACTAGCTTGCGGCAGAGTGGCGCGCAGCTTGCGCGACTTGGAGTGACGACAAGTGCCGAAGTTTTTCGAGCGACAAGAGGATAAAAATGGCGCTGTTTCGCTACGAGGCTTTAACCGTAGAG
>CAMFJP010000039.1 GCA_945957075.1 uncultured Chlamydiae bacterium | reverse complement strand
GAATTTTTCGGCAATATGTCCCCATATTGCCTCAAAATTCTGTATTGCAGTTGCACAAAAACCATCAGTTTTTTCAAACAAAACAAGTTTAGAAAAAGGTCTATTATGATTTTTTATAAAGTGTTTGAGCACGCTGCAGCGCAGATTTATCACCCTCTTGTAAAAAAAGAGTGTACCAAAGAACAGCTCCTTGCATGAATAGCGCTTTATCTAACCTAGAATCCCCTTGGCACGACTGCTTTGAAAGGGCAATACGCCGCGTCATGCAAATTTTATTTTGACTTCTATATCCTTCAATGTGCACATCAAGATCTATAAGCTTGTCAATTGTCCCCGTGACAGTGTAAGGAGTACGGTTATACAGTATTTTAGGATACGCGGAAAAAATGTGCGCAGATGGAGCAAGAACAGAGGCCTCCACAAGCACAGGGTCTTTTGTCTCATAGACTTTTTTTGCAACACATCGTGCAAATGAAGTATAAGTTACAGCATGCACAAGATCACCACCACAAGAGCGTGCAAAAAGAGCTAGTGAATCTAAATCATTCCTTTCTCCCAAAGCGCCAATCAGAAGTGAAAATTTCCCCGAAGAGGCCTCATACAAATCATAGAGCTCTTGCCCTCTATCATGAACTGTGGCCTTAGAACCTGGAAATACAACAGCCAAATGCATATTGCCTTGGATCAGCATAGGCTCTAGCTGCCTTGCGCATTCTGCGTACACATTTGCTTTGCCGATAAGCGGAGGAGGCTGTTGCTTATCTAAAAAATCTTCCGCTTTACGTACATTATCTCTAGAAAACACCAAGGGGTGAGGATGTAAAACCTCTGTTGTTTTAGAGACAACATAGATATTGAACTTGTCATTTTCCTGGAGAGATTTAATCGCTTTTAAAGCAGCCTTTTTGAAGGTGTTGAATTGATACTTATCAACATTAGAAGACCTGTCAATAAAAAAATGGAGCGTACGCTCCATATGATGATGACTCATATCAAACTGCGGAGTCAAAGTCAGCGCAAACGCAAATCCCTCCCCATAGGGATTTGATCCTACATGTACCTGCACATCTATACCCGGGGTCTCGCAAAAAGGATCCTCTGCGTGCACTACAAGATCATATCTACTTAATTGAGGAAGCTTAGATGGTACCTCCGCCCGCACATGCTGCAAAGGCTCTGGAGCATCCCAAATAGCCTCATACTGATGCGATGTAAACACCTTGCCAATCGGCGCAAATACGATAGGATTTGGACTATATCCAGAGTCTATAGAAAATGCGGAGGACTCCACAAAGGCGCTCCCTATATCTCCCAGGGAAACATCCTCAACATAATGTAGCATCTGATTTGTTGAAATATGCAATTCAGGCGCATATTCTGGAACAGAGGGAATATGAAGACACTCTACATGCACAGTGTCCACGTCTATATGCGCTGAAAGATCTAATGCGTACGGAATATGCACAACGTCTTGAAAAGAGACCCCGTATTCACGCTGATCAATCAAAGAAAATAGATCAGCATCTTTTATTTCCTCTTTTGGCAATCCGGCCCACATAGGAAAAGTAAACAGGTTTTCCTCAGAAATCGGCGGTAAAAAAACAACCTGATTAAAAATCTCATCTAAATTATGTGTTTTTTCTATTGCCCCCTTTCCCAAAAGCCACCCTTCTTGCAAAGAGGCTTCTGTTTTCTCTTTATGCGCACGCATCAAAAATGCAGGAGGGTGCTCATAAAGAAGAAAAAATAACGAGCCATGCGCAACACATGAGCCAATAGCTGCAATCGCTGCTCTATTCCATCTCATCATCGTCATCGCTTGTCAAAATTTCCTGAGGAAAGGCTTCAACACCCTCTTTTAAATAGGAAGTAAGAAGGGATCTATCTCCTTGCAAACTCTCTATCAATGCAAGGGCAGCTGTTTGCAAATAAGAAGATTCACTACTTTGCTGATTTTGTCGCGCTAGTATAGCTTGAAGATGCAAAATATGAGCCTCTGCAAACGTTAAATAAAGGGCCACTAGCTGCGCTTTATCTGGATGTCCGGCCAAACTATCTTGGTACTCTTTTTCTGCATATTCACGGCGTATATTTTGCAATGCAGCTAGCATCTCCTCAGAGTGCATGACGTCTGGCATAAGTTCTGATTTAATGCGAATATAGCTAAGAGCTGCCTCAATATGAATAGGCTCAGAGGCTGCTCTTTTCTGGATTTGTATATCTTTTAAAGCATCTAAAATAGACACAATATCACGCTCGGATGCGCTGTCTTTAGAAAGAAGAGCATACTGCAAACGCGCTCTGTTTAAAGATGCAGCAAGCGTTATTGGCGAAGAATACCCCAAAGAGGATGTCAAAAGAGTATCGTATGCAGCCATCGCTTCAAGAAAAAGACCATTGTCTTCGTATGCCCTAGCTAGTTCAAATACTGTTCTCTTCCCATGCTTCCAATCCAAAGAGGGATCAGAAAGCTGCGCAGCGCGAAGCTTTTGAAGCATCTCTAAACGCCTTGCAGAGAGTCCCTGAAAAGCCAAAAGATCACAAAACTTGAGTGCTTCAGCTTCAAGAAGCGAAGATGTAAAGGCATCCTCACGAGCAAAAATCTTCTCAAAAACGCAAAGAGCTCTATTTTTACACTCCGAAGACGATGTATCTTCGTAATAGTAATTTGCAAGCCACAGTTGATTTTCTAAACGAATGGGCTGATCACACTCAACATGCGCAAGAAACAAATAGTGAGCAGCTTTTTTTGCATCTCGACTAAGATAAGTGTTAAATAATTTTTTATATATCTTGTTTTTATCCTGAACATCAGCACGAAGCTCCAAAGCCTTCTCAATATGTTCTGTAAAAAGGGCCTCATTATCTAAATCATCTTGATATGCAATCGCAAGTAACATATGCGCATCTGCAATCGAGGGGTGATCTGCATATGCAATAAGATACTTCTCTAGTCCAGAAATGGCCTCAGAAAACCTTTCTAGTTCACAAAGCAACCGAGCATAGAGCAAACTATGCTCTCTTTTCTCTTCATCTATAAAAGAAAAGTCTTTGGTTAAAACCCCTCCAAGAAGGGCTACGAGCTGCTCTTTTTTTGCCTGAACTGTATGTTCATCTGCTAAATTCAATTCTTCTACAGAAGCGTAAATTAAATGTGCGTATGCAGATCGTGCGTGCGCGCTATGTGGGAATTCACGCAAAAACGTAAGTAGTGTATCGCACGTCTCTGTCCAATTGTTTTCTTTTTCAAGAACAAGTGCGTAATCATACAAAACAACCTCTCTTTGCTCTACAGACAAGGAACCCGCAAGAAGCGATTTCAAAAGAGGCCCTGCAACTGCAAAATCTCCCTGTGTTAACGCAAGTTCTGCATGCAAAAGATCAATGTGCTTAGAACTTACCTTATCCTCGGGGTATAAAACATGAAATCGATTTTCTGTTTTTACAAAAAGGGCAATATCGCCGCACTGCTTTGCACAGTTAAACAAATGGAAAAGAGCCGCCTTTCGCAGATCTTTCAAAGAATAAAGACTATCGACATAGCTTTCTAAAGAGACAATAGCCTCATTATAAAGGCCGAGCTCATATTGACTCTTACCAAGAAAAAAAAGTGCCTGCTGCCCCTTTTCCTCTGTCAAATATGATACAGCTTGTCCATAAACACGGATCAGTTCTGCATAGTTTTGATTTTGAAAAAGAAGCGCAAGCTGCCCAAACGCAGCTCCTGAAGCCAACTTTCCCCTTAAAGCATAGACCCTTGCAAAGGTTTGAGAAGCCAAATTCGTATCAAAATGTGACTGCGCAGAAGCTGCATGGAATAAATATTCTTCTTTGCCTTCCGGTCGCATTTCCGCAAGAGCAAGATAGAGTTTAGAAGCCTCTTGATATTGCCCTAAGGCTGCATAAATTGTGGCTTGAGGAAGCATGCTATCTTTTGCATAAGGGGTGGCTTCCAGCTGCGCATATTGAGCAAGAGCCGCACGCAATTTCACACTATCTTGGCCATGTTTGCCCTCTGCATACAAAGATTCTGCCAGCAGATAACGAAGATCCACACTTTCCTTTGCATCTATAGCCTGACCCTTCGATAACATAGTAGAGGCAAGATCAATGACAACAGGGTAGTGCCCCATTTTGAACAATGCTGTGATGTATTTACAACGGGTTTTTTCCTGAAAATGTTCCTGCTGAATCGTTTCATAGTACTGAATAGCAACCGGAAAATTGTTTTCTTGAAAGTAGAGATCCCCAAGCATCGCATACAAGTTATCTTTCATCTCACTTTCTTTGTATGTCGCAAGAAAGCTCAAGATGCTTTTTTTTGCATCTTCATAAGACCCTTCTTTCCAGTACTCAGCAATACGTTTGAGGTGCAAAGATTCCTGTTGTGTACTCTGTGCGCCATAGCAGCTAGATCCCACAAGAAGAAACAATCCAACCTGCAGTCCGCGTGAAAGCCGCCAACCCAGCGTTTTTTTCACAAACAGGCCCAACCATCCTTGCTTCATACAACCTCCTTCGTGCTACTTGTGGAGTATGGATCTAAAATTATTTTTAGTCTAGCACAGACAGCACTTCACATTATTTGTTGCCCGTTTCGATCATGTAGTCGATAACCCGCTGGGAAACACCTGCATTTTTAAGATCGATAATCTCATCTGTAGACAAGTGAAATATGCTTTTTGTGCTTTGAATCTGCCCGATAATCACATTGTCATTGAGTCCAGCTTGGCTCATTTGCTTAACATCATTCACATTAAGCTGCTGGCCATGATCAATTTTATCTACAGTTTGGGGAGATTTTTGCTGCATGATTTTACGATCTTGCTCATCCAAAGCAGAACCAATAAGTGCGCCACCAACAGCTCCAATCGCACCACCCACAAGAGCGCCACCTGCTTTTCCAGTGATCAACGCACCACTTGCAGCACCAATGCCAGCTCCCGCAAGCGCTCCTGTCTCCGTTTTATTTTCACAACCTGTTAATAAAATAAGAGAAGAAAAAACCTGCCACACCCTTTTTTGCATAACATCTCCTTATAAAAAATAGTTATTTCTATTTTTTACTATCAATCTGAAAGGTGTCTTTTTGCAAGAAATTTTTTTATCGAAAAAATCACAAAGACAGCACAAAAACTTGCACATGCTGTAAAAAAATAGACAAGGTTTACATGAATACCAGCCAAAAGTCCACCTATAGTCGGTCCAATAATCGTCCCAATAGAACCAACAGAACGATTAATACCAAGCACGCTCCCTTGCCCCTCTGCAGATGCTGTTAAAGAAACCGTTGTTAGTGCATTGGACCAGGCAAGAGCGCCCATTAAAACAGCCCCATAAAAAACAAACTGCGAAGAAAAAAGCGTGTGAGTAAAGGGCATTGTAATCAGAAACACGCCAAGCCCAATTAAGCACACAACTAGCGTTTTAGGAGGATGAATAAAACGCGCACAAAAAGGATTAATTACAAGATTTGCAAGTGCCCAAATCGCCCCGATACCTATAAATACAACCGTTAAAATATGCGTCGAAACATGATACCGTTGAATAAAAAACGTTGGTAAAAACTGCATCGATGCTGTCCATGCAATCAAAAAAAAGAAAAAAATAAAATAAACACGAGCATTCGTCTCAGTTTTAAGTGCTCCCATAACGTTATGTACACTTTGAAGCAACCGCAATTTTTTAGGTGCTCTAGTCGGATGGCTTTCCGGAAAAAAATTGATTACAAAAAGGGTATTTAACCATGCAAGAACAGTCATTACCCAAAAAGGAAAGCTGGGGTTATAACTACCAAGCGTCCCTCCCATCAAAATAGCCAAAACAAAACTTAAGCCCCCAGCAGATCCAAGAAGCCCAAAATTCTTTGCCCTAGCCTTTTCCCCCTGACTAATATCGGCTGCAGCTGCAAGACAGACAGTCAAATTGCCAGCAAAAAGACCCGTAATCAGTCTACCAATTAATATGGGGATAATTCCCCCCCATAAAATCGCCCATCCCGTGATAAGATACCCAAGCGAGGTCCCAAAGATAGTAAACGTTAAAATAGATTTTCTTCCCCAACGATCCGAAAGTTCCCCAATAATTGGAGAAGAAAAAAATTGCGCAAAAGGAAAACAAGCAATAGCAATACCAAGCAGCGCACTACGCTCAAACGCAGAGGCTGCAGGATCTACCACGGCAAACTGGGGATTTAAAAACAAAGGAGTGAAAATAGGAAAAATAATCGCAAGACCAAAATTATCCAAAAAATAGGTTACTGCAATAGGATAAAGCGGCCGTATACGCTTTTTTAACGGCGCCACTATGCTATTTCCTTTAACCTATACCCAACACCCCGTACAGTCTCTATAGCATCAAACTGCGGACCTAACTTTTTCCGTAGCGATGCAATATGCACATCAATATTACGATCGACAATCAAAGCATCGTCATTGTGAACATCATCTAAAAGCTGACTGCGTGTTAACACCTTTCCCTTATTTGCTAAAAGACGACGCAAAATACCAAATTCAGATAGCGTCAAAGAAACAGGCTTTGTACCCTGACGAACAATGTACCTATCCACTTCCATCGTAAAATCACCAAACGAAATCGTCTTTACCTGATGCTCTGGGTCTTTATTGCGCCTTAGCACCGCCTTAACTTTAGAAAAAAGCAACTGAGGGGAAAACGGCTTTGCAACATAATCATCCGCCCCAAGTTCCAATCCTAAAATCATATCCAATTCTTCTGTTTTGGCGCTCAAAATGATCACAGGGGTGTTTTTAATATCCGTTGTTGCCTTAATCTTCCGACACACATCAAAACCATTTTGTCCAGGCAACATGACATCCAATAAAATGAGATCTGGTTTTTCTCTAACTGCCGCAAGAAACCCATTAACACCATCCACTTCAACATGCAGCTTATATCCTAAATTTTCCGCCTGTAATTTAAGTAAAGAGGCGATATCTTCTTCATCTTCTATCAACAAAATGCGTTTTTTATGACTCATCAGTTCCCCATACATTAAACATATCAATGCATAAGTTATTTTTTTTTCGAAATCTTGTCGAGAAAGAAAAAGCCCTGAACCTCAATGAGATTCAGGGCAACACGGAAAGAGTGGGATTTGAACCCACGGTACCTTTTTATGGGTACGCGTCCTTAGCAGGGACGTGCCTTCGGCCTCTCAGCCATCTTTCCAACACAAACCCTTCCGAAAGAAATCTACTCCGATGACAGTTTTTATGCAATTCGTAAAGAGAAAACTAAACTATAAAACTTTTTATAAATCCATTCTAGGCAGTATGATCCAATCATGGATACGCCTATAGAATACCAAGCAGACATGCTGGTCAATAAAATCAAACACTACCTCATTACTACAATGGGGGTCACAGAGGATGAAGCAAGCGACGCTGAATTTTTTCGTGCTTTTTGCCTTACCCTACGCGAAGAAATCATGATCAACTGGACAGCATCAAAACACTCCTACAGGCAAAATAACGCAAGAACCGTCCACTACCTTTGCATGGAATACATGCCAGGAAAATTACTAGCAAATAACCTTGAAAACATGCACGCCATCCCTCTTGTACAAAAAGTCCTTTATAAAATGGGGCGATCGTTCGAAGTTGAAATGCATATCGACCCAGAACTTGGCCTTGGAAATGGAGGCCTTGGACGCTTAGCCTCCTGCTTTCTAGACTCTTTAGCCACAAGGCAATATCCAGCAGTTGCCTATGGGCTCCGCTACCAATATGGCATTTTTGAGCAAGAAATATGGCAAGGTAAACAAATAGAGCGCCCAGACCCCTGGCTGCTCCATGAAAATCCCTGGGAGTTTAAACGAGATGATCACGCAGCAACCGTCCACTACGCAGGGGCCCCCGTCAAAGCCACAAATGCCCAAGGAACTGAAATCTTTGAACTTGTCGACCACGAAGAGGTGCGCGCTTTAGCCTACGACATCCCTATTGTAGGTTATAGAGAAAATAAAGACTTCAATGTCATCACCCTAAGACTTTGGAGCACAAAAGAATCCCCACGCAACTTTCTGTTACAACGCTATAACGCCGGACACCTAGATCAAGCAGCCGAAAACACCTCACTGACAGACGTTCTCTACCCCAATGACAATAATGAAGTCGGAAAACGCATTCGCTTAAAACAAGAATTTCTCCTAGCCTCAGCCTCCGTACAAGACATCATCCACCACCATGTTAGACACTACCCAGACCTCACCTCACTTGCAGATAAAGTCCGCATCCAAATTAACGATACCCACCCAGCACTTGTGATCGCAGAACTCATGCGCATCCTCTTGCAACATCACGACTTTTCCTGGCATGACGCTTGGGAAATTGTAAAAACCTGCTGCAGTTACACAAATCACACAATACTCAAAGAATCCCTTGAAGAATGGAACGAACAAAGACTCCATTACCTCCTACCAAGACAATGCCTTATCATCGAAAAACTCAATATGGAGCTATGCCAAACAGTACGCGATAAGTATCCAAACGACGAAGAACGCGTGCGGCGCATGTCCATGATCGAAGAAGGACAAATCCGCATGGCTCACCTTGCCATTTACGGATCTCACAAAGTAAATGGCGTATCAGAGCTACACACACAAATCCTACAACAAGCGCTATTTGCCGATTTTTTTGCCCTATACCCAGAACGCTTTATCTCCATCACAAACGGCATATCAACGCGCAGATGGCTCCTACTTAGTAACCCAGAGCTTGCAAACTGGATCACAAATCATATAGGACCTAGCTGGATCACACAATGCACAGACATTGCAAAACTAGCTGTTTATGCCAAAGACCCCACAACCCAAAAAAGCTTCTTAGAAATTAAACAAAAAAACAAAGAAAAGCTCATTGCTTATCTGCGCGAAAAACACCCCATGCGTGATACAAAAGGCAAAATTCTAGATTACTCCTGCTGCCTTGATCCAAACGCGCTCTTTGACATCCATGCAAAACGAATCCACGAATACAAAAGACAACTCATGAATATCCTCCATATTATCATGGTATATCAAGAGCTAAAGACAAATCCTCAAGCTAGAAAAATTGCTAGAATGTCCATCTTTTCAGGCAAAGCAGCTCCAGGATACGAAAACGCAAAATACATTTTGGAGCTTATTTTCTGCGTAGCACGCACAATCAACCGCGATAAAGAAACAAATCATCTCATCAATATCGCGTTTATAGAAAACTACAATGTCTCCAAAGCACAACTCATCATTCCAGCTGCAGATCTCTCCGAACAAATTTCTACAGCAGGTCTTGAAGCCTCAGGAACAGGAAATATGAAATTCGCGCTTAACGGCGCCCTAACCATCGCAACAGATGATGGCTCGAATATCGAAATGCGCAAAGCAATCACAGATACTTGGTGGCCCTTTGCCTTTGGAGACACAGCCGAGCAAAATGCGCGCACACTCCACGATAAAAGCTACAACCCTTGGGATATATATATGCACAACCCCAAAATCCGCCTGGCTGTAGACACATTACGAGACAAAACATTCACAGAAACAGAAGAAGAACACGAACATCTAACACAACTCTATAAATCCCTTCTTGAAATACACAACTCAGACATCTTAGACAGATACTTTGTCCTAAAAGATTTAGAAAGTTATTACCAAGCACAAAAAAAAGTAGAGACCCTGTACGAACAAAAAGAGCAATGGGCAGAGTACGCCATTCATAACATAGCAGCGATGGGCCCCTTCTCATCCGATATCGTCATTGACCGTTACGCCCATGAAGTC
>CAMFJP010000038.1 GCA_945957075.1 uncultured Chlamydiae bacterium | reverse complement strand
CTGCGGCTGCGTAACATGAGTGAGGATAAGTTCCGGATAGACGCGTATTTTTGCATCAAAAATCAACCTCCAGCTGCAATGAGAAGGCTGTTGTATAAAAAATTATGTTCTTGGAAAAGGGTCGGGCACAGGCACGGAGGGAGGTTACGGAAGAGATCTATTTTTATTCTGATAAATATTTAATGATGCGGCCAATTTGGAAATGGCGCTCCTCTGTACGCTGCATCAGTTCCTGCCAATGGGGATCTTCCTCTAATTCCTCCGTTTCTATGGCTATCCGCCGAAAAGCAAGGGTATCGGTTTTTTTTAACAAAGGCGCCCTACCCTTAAAAGAGATAGATCGTCCCTCGACATCCCACCTAACTACATGCTTTGCAGTGAGATCAGCTCGCATAGCCAAAAGACACACAAACCAAGCCCAACTGGGTTGAAACCCTTTTTGAGCCAGGGAAAAAGTGTGCTTTTTAGCGACAGTCTGCCCTTTACAGCCCAAAACAAAAGAGCGCAAAAAAGCCCTGTTTAACAGCTTGGGTATCTGAATGTTATATACCATCCCCTTCTGTAAGGGAATATTTTTTGGTCTTTCAATCGCCTGTAACAGGTGATGTATCTTGCTATGGGGTTTTGTCTTTTTCATAAGTAAGTAGATATTATAAATTTTTTAACCACAAAAATCAAGAGGATTGTTTTTTGTTTAAAAAAAACAATAAATGCACTATAATTATTTAGAAAAAAGAAAGGAAATAGAATGGAATATCAAAACCCACAGACAGCTCTAGCTCACTTAGAAAGTAAAGTAGACGTTCTAGAATCGGAACTGTCTTACTTAAACGATTTACTTATACGCTGCGGTTTTCCAGAAGGCGTCGACTCTTTAAAAAAAGTAGTAGAGGAGCTCCTCGAAAAGAACCCCTCTGATGAGCTTTAAATTAGGCCTTTCTGTATAGAAAAATCATCTTAACGCTATCTGGACCTAAATAAGTGTCCACAACTTTACGTGCAATTTTTGGATCAAAATATTTGCACGAAAACACATCAAGATAACAGTCCCCATTTTTTGTCACAAAGTGACCTGTAATAGAACTTGTCTCGATTAGCTGAAGCAAGGAATACCCAGCAGCATCTGGATTATGCTCTGCAAAGTACTCAAGAATAGGCTCTCCATATGCTTTCATATCGATATCCTTTACAAGAACCTTTACAAATTCTGTTAGGATCTCTTTACTTGTAATCGCTCCAATATCACAGCCCTTGCAATCCAAAATCAGATGATAGCCCCAGGGAGAATCATCTTCATCAGCAGAGCATGTCATGCATTCTTTACCCTCTACAGGCAAAATAGAGACATCTTCTGCGCTATAAGCTGCGCTATTAAAAAAGCATGCTCCTGCCGCAATGCTAGCCAATAGTAAACTCTTCATCGTTGGTTACCTCCTAACCAATGTGGGTTTATAATCGCGCTACCCCTTGAAGAAGGCACATTAACCTGAAATTCAGGATGAGCAGTTCAAGTTCCGGGATTCTCCCCTCACGCGGCTGGAGATTTTATTCTCTTACTCAACTATTTCGCAAGGTTTTTTTTGTTCGTTGCAAATATAGCTTTGCATGCTATAAAATCCAACCTTTCCAATATCACAGAAACAGGACCTGAGATGGTGAATAAAAAAACGCTCCTTCTCCTCTCTTCTGTATTATTTTTTACACACCCTTTTTGCCAAGGACAGGAGCCCTCTCCCCAAGAAAGCCTTCCTTATGAAGAGGATGCTTATGAAGGGAAGATCGTATCTCGCATTGAAATTAAAATTAGCCCAGCGGATACACCTTTTAACCCAGAACAGATTATTTCTAGACTTAAGACAAAAGAGGGATCCCCTTTTTCCTACCTTACTTTCGATAGTGATTTAAAAACCCTTTCCCAAGAGTATGCCCACGTAGAGCCAGCTATCGAACTCAAAGGCCGAGAGCTTACAATCACACTGATTGTAACACAAAAACCCATCATAAGCGCAATTTCCTGGGAAGGAAATCAGCATGTAAAAACAAAAGAGCTGCAAAAAGAATTAGGGATCAAGGCTGGCAAAGCGTTTGATAAAATATCTTTCAACTCCGCGCTAAATAAAGTTAAGGAATTTTACATCAAAAAAGGCTTCTTTGAGTCTGAAATTTCCTACACCCTCTCTCGAAATGAAAAAACAGGCGATGTTGCGATTAAAATTTCTGTCCAAGAGGGAAGATCTGGTCTTATCGATCAAGTCGTATTCCAAGGATTTTCATCAGAAGAAGAGAGCGAAATCCTCAACATGATGTATACAAAGCCCTACCAGTTATTCACAAGCTGGATAACGGGAAAAGGCACATACTACGAAGAAGCGCTTGAACATGACCACTTAACAATTGTAAATTTTTTGCAAAACAAAGGGTATGCCGATGCCCATGTCGATATAGAAATTCGCGAATCCAAATCTGCCGGGAAAATTGTAATCGCCATTATAGCAGATAAAGGTCCCGTTTATCACTTTGCAGACATCTCGTTTACAGGCAACCACCTTTTTTCAGACAAAGAAATCGAAAATCAATTCACAGTAGGGCCTGGAGATATTTATTCCCCAAGCGCCCTGCGTCAAACAATGCAAAGCATTCAGGATTTGTACGGAAGAAAAGGATATATCGAAACCCACGTACAATACGAAACGTACCTGATTGAAAACAAGCCAGCTTACAACGTTGTATTTCAGATCGAAGAGGGAGAAGAATACCGCGTTGGAATCATCCGCATTTTCGGCAACGTACACACACAATCAAGAGTGATTCTTCATGAATCTCTTCTTGTCCCTGGAGAGTCTTTCGATGCTGCAAAGCTCAAAGCAACCCAAAGAAAACTAGAAAACATCGGCTACTTCAAAAAAGTAAACGTATACGCGGTAAAAACAGAAGACGACGAAGCTCTTGGATCCAATTACAGAGACGTCTTTATTGAAGTAGAGGAATCTACAACTGGAAATGCGAACCTATTTTTCGGTTTTAGCTCTTCCGATTCTATCTTTGGAGGACTAGATCTTACTGAAACCAATTTCACCTACAAAGGACTACCAGGTGTTGTTAAAAAAGGGTTTTCTTCTATGCGCGGTGGTGGTGAATATATGCACGCACGCCTTAGCGTTGGATCTAAAGAACGCTCCTACTCAATTTCCTGGTTAAACCCCTATTTTCGCGATACGCTCTGGCGCGTTGGATTTGAACTCATTAACACCTTTAGCGCTGCACAGTCCAAGGACTACCAAGTAAAAACGTTGGGTGGCTCTGTATATGGCTCATACCCGATCAATCGCCTATGGTCCTTTGGAGTAAAATATAGAGCGCGAAGGTCATTTAATCACGTCTCACATGAGGCAACCGACAAAGAACGAGAACAAGCTCATATTGCCGGTATTATTTCTGCAGTGAGCTCCTCTCTAAACTTTGATTCAACAGACAGTCCAATGAAACCCCACAACGGCTTTCGCTCTGTTGCAGAAGCAGAACTTGCAGGACTTGGTGGAGATTTCTCCTTTGCCAGGTTTAGTTACATTAACACCTACTATGCTTCTATATGGAGCCGGGGCATTATGAAATACCGGTTCGATTTCAAATTTATCGATCCTTTCTGGCGGACTCCAACGGCCACCCATGTTCCCATCAGCGAGCGCTTTTTCTTAGGAGGAGAGGCCTCAGTTCGAGGATATAGAGCATTTGATATCGGCCCCCATTTTAGCAATGGAGACCCCACAGGAGGAATTAGCTCTTCTTTATTTTCCGTTGAATACTTACAAGAGATCTTTTCCTTTCTCGATGGGTTTGTTTTTTTTGACGCCGGAAGCGTATCTTTAAAACGCTTTTATGTAGGCAATTACAAATTAAGCTACGGAATCGGCGCCCGCGTTGAATTAATCAATCGTGTTCCTATTGTCTTAGGACTTGGGTTTCCCATTAATCCAAGCGGCCGTAGTGAAGTACGTAAGTTCTTCTTCTCGATGGGAGGACAGTTTTAAAAACTCGCAATTGAGGTTATATACAAATGCGAAAAAATAAAAAGGAGCATTTTTTCATGCGTTATTTAAAATACATCCCTCTATTTATAGCAGTTATGGTTGCAACTACTGGTTGGTCTGCAAGCGCTCCAGCACAAACAGCTGGCGTTGTCAATTTCGCAACCTGCATTAGCGATTCCAAGTACGGAAAACAAGAACAAGCCTCCTTTGAATCTTTAAAACAGCAAATGACCTCTGTACTTGAAAATGCTGAAAAACAACTCACAGACATCTCCACAAAGCTCAACGATCCTGAGTTCATGGATGGCCTTTCCCCTGAAGGAGAAGAAGAGTTAAAAGTGCGCTTTCACACCTTAAACGAAGAAATGCAACGCAATCAAAATCAGTACTACCAAGTACTAAATCAAGCCAATATGCGCATTATTCAGGGGCTTAATTTCAAAATCAATCAAGCAGCAGAAAAAGTAGCAAAAGATAAAAAACTTAAAATGATCGTAAATAAAGAGGCCTGTTTTTACTGCGCAGATGATCTTGATGTAACACCTTTTATTATTACAGAAATGGACAAGTCCTTTGATGAAGAGGCAAAGAAACAACAAAACACAACGGATGCAGCATAGTCCATGTATAAACCTGAAACGCGCACATTCACTTTAAAAGAGCTTGCTGACTTAACAAGTTCTACCCTTGTAGGCAATGCCAATCACACTGTCTCAAATGTCGATGCTTTAGATTCGGCCTCTTATGAAGACGTCTCTTTTTTAGCGAACCCTCGCTACGCAGAGGCAATGCGCCATACTCAGGCAGGGGTTGTCTGTGTACATACAGACACCCCCTTAGTTCCAGAAAAAAATTTTCTTATATCAGACAATCCCTCTCACACCTTTCAACAAATTGCAGAAATCATCCTCCTTTCAACACATCACTTCTCAGGATTTCAAGGCATTCATCCAACGGCCATCATCCATCCAACAGCTGTAATAGAAGAAGGCGTGTCTATTGGCCCGTATGCAGTAATCGATCAAGGCGTACACATTGGAAAACAGACACGTATCGATGCTCATGTTGCTATTGCGTCCGGAGTCCAGATTGGAAAAGAGTGCATTCTCTTTCCCCACGCAGTTGTCCGCGAACGCTGCATCCTTGGAGATCGCGTTATTCTTCAACCAAGCGCCGTCATCGGCTCCTGTGGATTTGGTTACATCACAGACGCCAAAGGACACCACATTAAACTCAATCAACTCGGCATTGTCATCCTAGAAGATGATGTGGAAATTGGCGCGTGCACAACTATCGATAGAGCTCGTTTTAAAACAACACGAATCGGCAAAGGCACAAAAATCGATAACCTCGTGCAAATTGGACATAACGTCGAGTTAGGACCCCATAATATTATTGTCTCACAAACTGGTATCGCAGGCTCCTCTAAAACAGGAAAACACGTCATTCTTGGCGGACAAGCAGGCGTTGTCGGACACGTAGAAATTGCAGATAATATCATGATTGCAACACGCGGCGGTGTCAGCAAATCTATTACAAAAAGCGGAAAATATGCAGGTGGACCTGCAATGCCTCTTGCTGAATACAACCGCCTTCAAGTGCACCTACGCAAAGTTCCAGACTATGCAGCACGCATTGATGTCTTAGAAAAACGCCTTAAACTTCTAGAGGAAACCCATGGAGTCGAAAATCAGAGCGGAATATAGAGACATCAAATACCACAAAACATCCGGCATCGCAAAAATCACAATTAATAGACCTGAAGTACGCAATGCCTTTCGCCCCCTTACCATCGATGAAATTTCCCATGCCCTCCAAGACGCAAGACTTGATCCCTCTATCGGCGTTATTATCCTCACAGGAGAGGGCAGGGATGCCTTTTGCTCTGGAGGCGACCAAAAAATACGAGGCTCTAGCGGATACGCAGATGAAGCCGGTATACATAAATTAAACGTACTTGATCTACAAAAACAAATTCGCTCTTGTCCAAAACCCGTTATCGCTATGGTAGCCGGCTACGCAATCGGCGGGGGGCATGTTTTACATCTTGTGTGCGATCTAACCATTGCAGCAGATCACTCCATCTTTGGACAAACGGGACCAAAAGTTGGATCTTTTGACGGAGGCTTTGGCGCCAGCTTTCTTGCTCGTTGTGTCGGACAAAAAAAAGCAAAAGAAATTTGGTTTCTATGCAGACAGTATAGCGCTAAAGAGGCCTTTGATATGGGACTTGTAAATTGCGTTGTTCCCTATGAAGACTTAGAATCTACAACACTTTCTTGGTGCAATGACATTTTAAAGCACTCCCCGCTTGCCATTCGCTGTCTAAAATCTGCATTTAATGCCGACTGTGATGGACAATCGGGCATACAAGAGTTAGCTGGCAATGCCACCCTACTTTACTACATGACCGAAGAGGCTCACGAAGGACATAAAGCCTTTTTAGAAAAACGCCCCCCAAACTTTGCCTCCTTTCCAAAAAGACCATGACCCATGCAGCAATCTGGGTACAAGCCGTCCGTCCGCGAACACTGATCGCAAGCCTTAGCCCAGCTATCTTGGCCAGCTCATATGCATACACCCATGGAACACTCAATATTGCGATCCTATTACTGACCCTCTTAACCGCTCTTTCTATACAAATTATGATCAACCTCTCCAACGACTATTTTGATTTTATTAAAGGAGCCGACACAGAAAAAAGAAAAGGACCCCAAAGAGTGACTCAAGCTGGACTTGTCTCCCATGCCTCTATAAAAAAAGCCATCTTCATATCCGCCCTATTAGCCTCTATATGCGCAGCACCCCTAATCTATACAGCAAGTTGGCCAATCGCCCTATTTTTTATCCTATATATGGTACTGGGAATAGGATATACCGCAGGCCCATACCCCCTTGCCTATCTCGGGCTTGGAGATATCTGCGTCCTAATTTTATTTGGTCCTATAGCTACAGCTATCACCTACTACCTTCAAACACATACACTATCCCCTGAGGTCCTAATGGGAGGATGTAGTGTCGGATTGATTTCATCAGCAATTCTCATGGCAAATAACCTACGCGACGAAGAAGAAGATAGAGCTGCGCACAAAAAAACTCTTGTCGTACGCTGCGGAAGCAAACGAGGACGCTTTATATACGCAATAGAACTACTTTTAGCCCTTGTCATCCCCCTTTTCCAAGGCATTTTTTTCCCTTTGCTACTTACACCTTGTGCATATTTACTTATAAAACAAGCAATGCTAGGAAAATACGATCATGTCCTTTTACAAAGAACCGGAGCTTTCTTACTCCTCTATACACTTGTGTATACAGCAGATATCCTTTTCTCGCCTTACATCCACAGCAGATAAACTATATAAAGAAGGAATCCGCTCTGGAGATAGAGTGGCCTTTGTAGCATACACAAACCACGAAACCATCCTTATTTTTTTAGCTCTTTTTTATCTGAATGCTGTAGCCTGTCCCCTAAGCACCCGACTTGTCAACACAGACAACTCTTTAGATTCGCTAGATGCCCACTACTTCATCAATACAGACGGAAAATGCCTTAAATACAAAGGAACAACAAAATCCCCAGGACTTGCCACACTCCTTTTTACATCGGGAAGTACAAACTCTCCAAAAATCGTAGCACACACGCTTGTAAATCATATCGAAAACGCCCTTGGTGTTAATCAAAAACTCCAACTAGACTCCACGCACACATGGGAACTCTCCCTGCCCCTTTACCATGTAAGCGGCATCGGTATTCTCTTTCGCTGCCTCCTAGCTAAAAGCCAAATATTACTCCCAACAACCAAAGAAAACAGCGCATCTCACCTATCCCTTGTCCCAACACAACTTTTCCGTCTGATACAACAAAAAAAACCTCTGCAAAATAAAACCCTTATTATAGGAGGCGCCCCTATTCCAGAAACCATGCTCCTACAAGCTGAGCAACAAGGAGCCCATGTTCTTACAACATATGGAATGACAGAAATGAGCTCACAAGTCACTTTAGGCAACGCCCTACTACCCAAACGAGAGCTAAAATTCGCACAAGATGGCGAAATTCTTGTTAAGGGCGCCCCGCTATTTCAAGGGTATTGGAACCCCAAAGAACCCCTAGAACCGAGCGTGGACGCAGATGGTTGGTTTTCAACCAAAGACCTTGGCACATATAGCGATAATTCCTACGTGCACATCCTAGGAAGAAAAGACAACCTATTTATATCCGGAGGAGAAAATATTTATCCTGAAGAAATCGAACGTGCACTTCTATCCCTACCGTGCATTGATGAAGCCTACGTAATACCCATAGAAGATCCAGAATTTGGACAACGACCCGTCGCATTTATACCACAAGGGGCCCCCTATACCCTAGAATCTTTAAAACACAGCCTAAAAGACACCCTGAGCTCGTACAAGCTCCCCGTAAAACTATACTTCCTCGCCCCCATACAAGCTCAAAAACGCTCGAGAAAAGCCCTTTACAATGCAATTTCAAATACGAGTAAGCTCGACTAAAAGACCAGGTGGAATAGGCACAGCAACTTTATCCTCTCGATGCATACATACGTGTACAATAGCAGCCCGGCCCACCTCACCCCCATCTCTATAAAAAGAATATCCCAAAGTAAAAGAACGATCTCCAATTTCTTTTATAGATAAAAAAATCTCTAATTCATCGCCAACAAAGATAGGTTTTACGTAATCTGCTTCCACATGCACGATAGGAAATACCACCTCCCCCCCATCCAATATTTTATAGACGCCAATCCCACAAGAGGCCAAATAATCCTCAAACACCTCAACTGCAAGGCGCAGCTGCTCTGTAAAATAAATAACCCCAGTCGCATCCGTGTCCCTGAGATATACCCTCTTTTTTTTGGATATCATAAAAATTTTTAATATATGTTTTTAGTGTCTATTGAGAAAAAAGAATCTCTCTCCTATACTCACGCAAACCAGCGTAGCAGAGCACTCGTCTTACATAACACGATGTACTCAAAAAACGCAGAGCAGCTTTTGTAACTCAATAAGTTATATTTTTTCAATAGGACAAAAAAAACATGTTGACCCCCTCTTGCAACGTGGAAGAAGACCCTCTTTTTTGCCCCTCCCTATTTCTGCTGCAAGAGGGGGAAATGTCCCTTTTGAAAGGAGACCTTACCAAAGGACTTGAACTCTTCGATAGTGCTTCTAAAAATGACCCGGAAAACTCCGATCTTTTCTTTCGTCAAGCCCTTGCTTTATTTCACTACTCCAACGAAAAAGACAAAGAAAAAGCCCTACTTCACGCCCATAAAAAATTAAAAATTGCAGCTGCAAAGGCCACCCCGACATTTGCCCTACTCCATATTTGGGGGCTTGTGTTAACACAACTTGGCGCATACGCAGAAAATCACTCCTATTTTACAGAGGCACATCACAAATTCCTGCGCGCACAAGAGCACGCCCTACAGCAACCCAATGACATCCTAGCTGATTTCTATTGGGATGTAGGCGCAGTCCGCATAAAGTTAGCAGAACACTCGGGAGAGGCATTAGATTGGCAACTTGCACTCGATGTCTTTTCCAAAGCCTCAGAGATGCATGAGGATTTACCTGCCCCCTTTTGGCACGATTTTGGGTATGCCTGCACAAAACTTGCCATGTGCATCAACGATATTAGGCTCCATGTCAAAGCCATTAACTGCTTTAAACACTCCCTAAGACTTGTTCCCTCCACCTATGCAACATGGTTAATCCTTGGAAAAACATTGTATGCACTATATGAACACACACACGATGAAGACCATTTCTCACAAGCTACAGAATGTTTTGCAAGCGGATCCCAATTAGAACCTCAAAA